>JAGOGT010000094.1 GCA_017996595.1 Candidatus Cloacimonadota bacterium | reverse complement strand
ACCCCTTCCCCATACAAATAGCGTATGGTACCAGGTTTACGCAATTCCGGCTCCACTGCTCCGATCAGTTCGCGAAGGTCGTGAATGGCATTTTCCTTTTCCAGAATAAGGGCTACGGTGTCGTGAGAAGTCATGAAATCTACCAGTTTATCATAGAATGCCTTGCCCTGGTGTTCCGCGTAAAAGCTGGCAGCCAGAGCAGAATCAAACCGGAATATCTTCATGCCGATGAAACGATACTGTTCCTTTTCCAGAATGCTGATAATCTCCCCGATATGCCCATGCTGCACGGCATTAGGCTTGATCAGCAGCAGCGAACGCTCGGTCATCTTGAAGAATAAACAGTCTCTATGTAATCCAAAGCTGCTACTTTAACGGCGATATCACGATTCAGCACTGTGCTCATTTTGATCTTGTGTTTCAGGATATCCGTCCACACTTCAAAAAGCTCACTCGGCTTGAATTCGATGCCGGTATATAGTTTCAGCATATCCTGATAGAAGTCATCCCGGTCCGAATCGACCTTGGCTATCACCAGCTTATGCGTATCCGCACAAACGTCATAATCCTTGAAACGGATATCTACCACTGCGTACCCGAGCTTTAGCAGGTTCTCGAAATTTACTTGTAGATCATCGTGAGTGAGCATTATATAGTCTCCCGTGGCATAATTTTATGGACAGAATGCACGCCTTGGCATTCGTTGTATCAACAAAGTCCGGAATGCTTCAAGTGTCAAGAAGAATTTACCGGTTACGATTATAGGAGCTACAATGTCCCGATTCATCCTTGAAAGTGAATACACGCCTTCGGGTGATCAGCCCGAAGCAATCGCCGAACTCGTGTCCGGAGTTCAGGCCGGAAAAAGGCATCAGGTGCTGCTGGGAGTAACCGGCAGCGGTAAAACCTTCACCATCGCCAATGTGATCCAAAATCTGGATCGCCCCACTTTGGTGCTATCGCACAATAAAACTCTCGCAGCCCAGCTTTATGGCGAATTGAAGCAACTCTTTCCCCAGAATGCCGTGGAATATTTTATCAGTTACTACGATTATTACCAGCCCGAAGCCTACATCCCCGGAAAGGATATCTACATCGAAAAGGACAGCTCCATAAACGAGCAGATCGAGAAACTGCGCCTGCGTGCCACGATGAGCCTGATGGAGCGCCAGGACGTGATCATCGTTTCCTCCGTTTCCTGCATCTACGGTTTGGGCGTTCCCGAAGAATACCGGGAAGCCATGCTCCGCCTGGAAACAGGGATGAAGATGGATCGGGAAGAACTGCTCACCAAGCTGGTGCAAGCACATTATACCCGCAATGATATCGCCTTCGAGCGAGGTGCTTTCAGAGTGCGTGGCGACGTGGTGGATATTTATCCTGCCTATCTGGAGCATTGTCTGCGCGTGGAATTCTTTGGCGACGAAATCACCAGGCTGGAAAAGCTCCATCCCATTTCCTACAACAGCCTGGGCGTTGTGGATTCCTATCCAGTTTATCCCGCCATTCATTTCATTATGGGCGAAGATAAGCTCCGTGCTGCCACGCTGAGCATCCAGAAAGAAATGGAAGAACGCGTGGCCTGGTATCTGGCCAATCAGCGCTATGTGGAAGCAGACCGGCTGAAGCAGCGTACCGCTTTCGATCTGGAAATGCTGCGGGAACTGGGCTATTGCAGCGGCATCGAAAACTATACCAGACACCTCACGGGTGCAAAACCCGGTGAACCGCCAAGCTGTTTGCTGGACTATTTCCCCCAGGATTTCCTTTTTATCATCGATGAATCGCATGTAACCATCCCCCAGGTGCATGGAATGTTCGGAGGAGATTTCACCCGCAAGAGCAACCTGGTGGAATATGGTTTTCGGCTACCTTCCGCCTTCGATAACCGTCCCCTGCGCTTTGAAGAATTTGAAAAGTATATGCGCAGCGTGGTTTTCATGTCCGCCACGCCGGCAGATTATGAGCTTAGCCTCACCCAGGGCGAGATCGTGGAGCAGGTGATTCGTCCTACCGGTCTGCTCGATCCGGAAATTGAGATCAAACCCATCAAAAATCAGGTGGATGACCTTATCGCTCAGATCAAAGCGCGCACCGCCAAAGGCCAGAAAGCCCTGGTAATGACCCTCACCAAGCGCATGAGCGAAGACCTCACCACCTACCTGGTGAATGCCGGAATCCGAGCCAAATACCTGCACAGCGATATCGATACCATCGAGCGTGCCAGGATCATCCGCGATCTGCGCCTGAATGAATTTGACGTGATCGTGGGCGTAAACCTGCTGCGGGAAGGCATCGATCTACCCGAAGTATCTCTCGTAGCCATCCTCGATGCCGATAAAACCGGCTTCCTGCGCTCTGCCAGATCCCTTATTCAGATCTCAGGACGTGCAGCCCGTAACGTGGAAGGAAAGGTGATCTTCTATGCCGATGAAGTAACCGATGCCATCGCCAAAACCATGAGCGAGACCAATCGCCGCCGCATCAAACAAATGGCCTACAATGAAGAACACGGCATCACTCCCCAAACCATCATGAAAACCCTGGAACAGATCATGCAATCCACCGCCATCGCCGAGGGTTATGACCTTGTGGCCGGAGCAGAAAAAGCCGAAGCACAGTCTCCCAAGCAGGAATTCATGGAATATCTGGAGCTGGATAACAAGGACAAGATCATCGAACTCTTAACCAAGGAAATGAACCGCGCTGCTGCCAAACTGGATTTCGAACGCGCTGCGGAACTGAGGGATCGTATTTGGGAAATGCAACAGGGGTAGAAGAGTAATGAGGTCATGAAGTGATGAAGGGGTCGAGGGGGCGAGAGGTCGAGAGGTCGGGAAATGCGAATAGCAGGAGTCATTTACGCCACAGCCAGCAAAACCTTTTATACCCCAATTTCAAGGCGTAAAGGACTCATGCGTAGCCAGTGCTTTACGAGTAGCGCAGCTAAATCACGGAGGGATGACATTGCAGCTAGACAATTTGTGGGCATAAGCTACAGGATCAGAATATAATCCCGCAGCGATTTTACCACCATAGGCGATGGATTCAACCACCGTAATGAGGTATCACCCCCCAACCACAACCCCAAGGGGATTTATCCACCATCACCGACAGTTTTAACCAGCGGCTCAGGTGAGTAGTGCAATTCAGCAATGCACTCTCCCAAGTGCCTGTCCATGCGCTCCCCATGTGATGCCCATGCACTTGCCTGGGGATCACATGGGCATCGCATGGTAACTTATTGCCAAATGATATCTTGGCGTCCTTACATCGTACAGCGTGGAATTATGGCTATTATGGTAGAGGCGGCGTCCGACCCCACCAAAAAATGGCGGGATGTATCTCCCGCCATTTGTGTGAATAATATCACAGATAATTATACGTTTATCTTCAGGGCTTCCAGCAGTTTAGCCTGGGTTTCGGGTCTTTCCGTCAGATCGCTTTTCTCCAGGAACTCGCAGCGCTGGATGAATCTATCATTCAATAGCTTGATATAATTGTCCATATTGCCGCGTTTGCTGGGATCATATTTGTCGTAATAACCCGGCAGCATAGCTTCGATGGATTCCCGGGTAGGGATCATGGCTCCGGGCAGTAGTGGCCAGGGTTCCCAGGTGATCTTGTCGGTAAGGATGGCGGTTTGCAAGGTAAGCGAGGTTTTAAGGGGAATTGCTTCCAAAATCTCGTCCGATTCCTTCCAATAACCGCGGCTATTGAAGCAATAGAAATCTGCGCCATTATCGGCTACGGCCAGGAAGGCTTCCACGTCACGATACAGCTCATAAACGCGGAAAGGATTGGCAAAGGGTTCGAAAACCAATTTCTTAAGGTCTTCTTCGGTAACGTTTTCGGCGCGGTTACGCTGGGTCATCAAAGCCGCACCCATGGCAATCGCCAGATGCTTTTCGGTGCATTTGATCACCGGAGGCAGCACCGAATCTTTCATCAGCCACACCAACGCTTTGGGGAAGGCGCAGCGATTCACATAGTTACCCAAAAGACTGCGATCCAGCAGCGCCCGGCCATTGGAATTACGCAGATCCTGGCCCACGGGAATGCGCTTGCCATTGATATCCATCACCATGTGATTCATCAGCGCCAGAGCGTATTTCCAATCCGGATGATCGATGGGACGGCTGTCGGTCTTGTCAAAGAGGGTGGGCTCCCACACGCGGCAAACCTTATTCTCCAGATCGATCTGGAAGGCATCATCGTGCAGAACCACCTTGCTGAAGCCCTTGGGCAGGGTGCCGGCATTGTCGGCATTATTGGTATGGCTGGATTTACCGGTGCCGGAAAGGCCGTAAAAGGCGATGGAACGCTTACCGAGTTTCTGGTAAGAGGCATCTTCGCAGGTAGTAAAATCGATTTCTTTGATGCCGCCGTGGCAGGCCGCCATGCCGATTCTGATCCCGGAAGTCCAGGCCAGAGTAAGAGTTCCCTTTTTGCGTTCGCCGAAATAGCGCATGCCCAGGTTCACCATCACATTGTGCTTTTCGTCCACCAAGGCCAGTTGAGGTGCGCCAACATTATTATAGAAAGGATCGTTGCAAGTCCATTCATTGAAAGCGATAAGGATGATATCCTGAATGGGAAGCACCGGGCTGGCTTCGTATTCTGCCTGCAGTTGCTCGTAAGGGGCGAAATTCAGCAGCCAATTGTACATATTTGCGGCGTCACTTTCGGTGGTAATGAAGGTAGCCTTGATCATCAGGTCTTTGTCCATGCCCAATACGGCTTCGCCTTTGATGAGGGGATAATGCTGCATCTGCCACACGGCTTCACGGAAATCACCTTCCAGCTTGTTTTTATTGGAAGGGTTCTCACGATGATAGAAACGCCGGGCTTTGGCGGTGCGGCCAATGATGTTGCCATGGCAATCATCCAGCACTTTGGCGTCGGCAGGGAGATTGTGCAGCTTCACAAATTCGGGGTATATGGGTAAATCTGTTACGGTAACCCCAGGCTGATTTTTGGCCATTTCGTAGGCTTCGCGAATGTTTACTTTGCGAACCAGGTGGTTGTTCATCAAGGTTACGGCAATCGCCCGGATGGGAGACATGTCCTTGATATTGGAATAGTATTCGGCACTGTTCTTGCTTGCCATTTTTCCTCCAGGATAGGCTTATTTATTTATGTACTTCATTTCTATACCGGTTAAATAACACCCAATTCCTTGCCGATGGTGCGGAATTTGTCCAAGGCCTGCGAAAGCTGCGCAAGGGAATGAGTGGCCATAAAGGAAGTTCGGATGAGGCACTGCTTTGGCGGCACGGCTGGCGGCACCACAGGATTGATAAACACGCCTTCTTCGCCGAGGCGATGCCACATCTGGAAAGCCATATTCATGTCCCCCACATGCAAAGGAATAACGGGAGTGCAGGATTCGCCGGTGTTGTAGCCCATGGCCTTGAATTCGGAAAGCATATAGTTAGTATTATCCCACAGTTTAGCAATGCGTTCGGGTTCGGCCTTCATGATCTTCACCGCTTCCAAAACGCTGGCCGTGGATGCTGGAGGCAAGGATGCAGAAAAGATG
>JAGOGT010000093.1 GCA_017996595.1 Candidatus Cloacimonadota bacterium | reverse complement strand
GAGTACCTGGAAAAATATGTACACAAATCCATAAAATCCCTATCGAGGAGCTGTGATGTATAGAATCAGTATCGTAGAATTTTGTCCCTACCACGCAAAGGCTGTGGCAGAAATGTTGAACTCCAGCAGTGAGGGCTGGCATGGCCGCATCTTCAGTAGCAGTGAGGCTAAAGTACTTCAGAAAGAAACCAGCACCAAATACCACAATCTCTATCTGGCGATGCAGGATGAGCAGGTGCTCGGTTATGCCAAGCTCACCAACTATGTAGAAGAAGAAGGCGTAGCCTACATCGAGCTCCTTAGCGTGCTGCCCACGCATCATGGCCAGGGAATAGGGCGGGATTTGGTGAAAAAGTGTGTGCTCCGCGCTGCCGAACTTGGCTATAACCGCATCGATCTCTTCACCTGGGCCGGCAATACCAAGGCCGTGCCTTTATACAAAAAGTGCGGCTTCTTCTGGGAAAAAATGGATAACCAAAGCACGCATCTGATGAATTTTCTGCCGGGCTTGCTGAATATGGAGTTCCTGAAACCGATATGGGAAAAGCTGGATTGGTATGAAGACAGCCGGCGCGAACTGAAAATAGAGCCCGATGGCCGCAGGAAAAATGGTTTTGACCTCTATGACTACATCTGGGAAAAGGACGGACTACGCCTGGAGATAAGCTTCGAACGCTTTGGCCGGGGGATTGTGGCGATCAAAACCCCTGATTATTCCATAGAATTAAGCACCGACCAAGCCAAGCCGGTATTTGGGATGCCCGGTAGCATTTTCTATCATCTGCAGAAAGCTAGCAGCGAGCCAATCACCCTGATTTTGGAGGGTATCGATGATGCCAATCTGAGCCATAGCTTTCGTCATGAAGCCTTGTGGGACAATGCCCTGGAGCTGATTTCCGAATATTATCCCGCGCCTTTGAAACGAAAGCTGCATGAATGGGAAACTTGTCCCCGGGCAAAAAGTATGCTGAGGCTTAACGGGATGGAGCTTCCTCTGGCGATCGGCCTGAAAATCCAATATCCGCTGACTGTGAATTTGCGGGCGATAGATTCGCTATGCATCCCTCATAGCAAGTACTGCATGTATCTGAATGTGGAGAATCATTTTCCCCAAGCCTGCAAGTATCATATTCAGTTCCCCGAGGATAAGAACATCCGGCTGAAGGAATATACTTTCAGTGTGGAGCTGCAGGGAAGGGCTTGCGACTTTATCGAATTGGAATACAGTGCCACGCAAAGCTGCATTTATAATCCTCATATCAGGGTGGAGGCGCTCCCCGAAGGGGGCAAGCCCATCTCCTTTGAAGTGGAATGCTATTGCACCATCCACTGCCCAAGCGGCCGTCAGGGTATCGATACTCCTGAGGCAACGCTTCTGGTGAATGCCATGAATGACCTGCAGATAAATAAGCTGGGGACAAGGAATAACGCCTGGTTGGGACACATGTTTTGCTCAGGGGTGACGCTCTTGTGTCCTCAAGCGGGAAAGCCATATTCCGAAGAATTGGAAGCGATGCTGCCCTCCGAAATCCTGATTCGTGAAAGCCAGGACGCCATCGAGGTGGAAAATCGCTTCAGTTCGAAGGATATCCCGGGGCTTGAATTTGCCTGGACTTACCGTCTAAAGGATAGCGGCTCTGTGGAAGTGTATCCCACTATTATCAAGCGTCCGGAAGGGCTGAAAGACCTGTGGCTGAAGCTGCCTTTACGAATAAATGGCGGTAGTTTATCCTATTGGTATGAAGGGCGTATCATTAAAATTGACAAGGAGCTAAGGGATTTTGGGATCAGCGATTTGCCAGATAAGTGCATCCAGGAAAACTGGCTGTATGCGCAGATCGATGATGCCAGCATCGGGCTTGTTTGGCCGGAGGGTACACGCTTTGGCAAAGACCGGTGGAGCTTGGCCTGGGAAATAGCGTTGGACGCTTTGGAAGAACACGGCCAGAAGGCTCCCGCGCCGCTGCAGATTTATGCGGACATCTTTAAAAATGCCTGGCAACTGCGCAATTATGCTATGGGCAGGCGCATCGCAAAACCTATCCGTCCAGCTGTGGAACTCATTGTAAATGGTGGCAATCCGGTGCTTAAATTTCCCTGTCAGGCCGAAGTGATCCAAAATCTGGATGTGGATATGAAAGCCAGCTACAGCCTGGATACAAGCTGCATAGCCGCCCCCAAGGTGCTATCCGATCCCCTGAAAGTGGAGCTGATCTCCAAAATAGGCTGGGAACTCACAGAACAGCCACAGCAAGCTCTGGAACTGATTAAAGCCACAGTAAGCCTCCCCTATACAGATATAGTCCGGGGTCAATTGATGCTGGGATGCCAGGGAGAATGCACGCTGCACAGCCAGGATCAAAAACAGGTGTATGACAATGGTATCATCAGCTTCACCGCCGCTCGCGATGCAGGCTTGCCGGGGCTGATCTCGCTGTGTTACAAGGGAGAAGAGTTTCTGGATAGTGCCTATCCGGATTATGCCCCCAAGGGATATTTCAATCCCTTCCCAGGGGGGTTGGCGATTGTTCCTTATGGTATTTCGGGTATGTCCTTGCGTGAGGAAGCCCACATAGTGGAATCAGCCTGCCTGCGGGATCAGCATGGGAATAATTGGACGGGACTGGCCATAAGAACCAGGATAGTGCATTTTGAACCACTTAGAGGTATGGAATTCAGGCAGTTGTATCTCACTTTGCCAGGCGTACCGGTGATGGCGCTGATGGGGGAGATTTCGGATCATGGCGGCCGTGCCAGATACTTTGCGATGGGACTATCGCTATTTCGCAAGCTGAATAACCCTTCGCAAAAAGAGAAATTTCTGCTGGGGGCCAAGGATGGAAGCTGGCAAAGCATCCGGCATAGTGAAACAGAGCTTTCCGCCTGGGATTACTGCCAGGGCCTGGCGCTGAGTTCAAATGCCAGCCCGGTGCACTTACAGCTTAGAGACCGGGGCTTGATGGATTTCAGCCTCTATCAGGATCCCGATATGGCCAATATTCAAACCACGCTATATACCCGGATTACGGATAAACTTCCCCAAAGAACCTCTTTGCTATTTATGATCTTTAGCAGAGAACTATATGAACAGCAGATGCTTAGCCAGCTATATGATCTGGAGCTATCTTAGATACCAGATAAAAAACTTGACAAATTGAGGGTATTTAATAGCTTAGAGGTGTAAAATCAGAATAGCCCCCATGGGGGAGAGTAAGGAAGGAAGCATTGCTGATACAGAAGTATTTTGAAACCCGGTTTGAGCTTATCGATGCAGGGCTGAAGGCAGCACTGGTTTTTGATGGCAATCAGGCCCAGAACTTGAAAGAGGCGATGTATGCCGCAGTAATTCCGGGAGGAAAACGCTGGCGTCCATTGCTGCTATTATCCACTTTCGAGATGCTTTCCGGCTTCAAGAAGAATAAGCTGCTTCCCGATGCCATTCATGCCGCGGTGGCCGTGGAATTGCTTCATAATGCGGCTATTGTGCACGACGATCTGCCCTCCGTGATGAATATCAAAGAGCGGCGTTCCAAGCCCGCGCTGCATCTGCAATATGATAACGCTACGGCGATTCTGGCTGCCGATGCGCTATATTGCCTGGCCTTTGAAGAACTGGCAAAGGTTGGCGACGCGGCCAAATCCGGCAAGGCCATTCAGATTCTGGCGCTCTATGCCAAGAGTTATGGCATGATTGGCGGGCAGGCCGTAGATTTGGCCAATAAGCGCAAAGTAATGAAGATCAATACCCTGCGCTATATCGACATGAAAAAGGTGGGCTCTCTGCTGCAAGCCAGCACGGATATTGCATGCGCGCTTTGCGCTGCGGATGAGAATGTGCGCCAGATCCTCAATGCCTATGCTATGAATCTGGGTATTTCCTATCAGATGATCGAAGATATCGAAGCGGATTATTCCCGGGGCAGCGATGGCCTGGATGATGAGATCACTCCTGCCTCCAAAAGCAGCTACACCGGGCTTTTGGGCTTCGATAAGGCTCGCAAGGCGGTGGAAAAGCAGCTGGACGAATCGCTGAAGATGATCAAGCCCTTTCCGAATAATACCGTGCTGGTGGAATTTGTGCAAATGATAAAGGAACGCCTGCCCTGATCCATGATTGATATTCATACCCACTTGCTTCCCAATATCGACGATGGCTCGGCATCGCCGGAAGCCACCCTGAAACAACTGCAGATGATGGCCAAATGTGGCATCAAGCGCGTATACCTCACTTCCCACTATTTCCGGGGACACTATCAATATACTCGCGAGGAATACGACCAGCGCTTTGAAAAAATAGCCCACGCTGCGGCCGAACAACAGATAGCCATCGAATTGCAGTCAGGCTTTGAGATCTATCTGCAGCCCAATATTTTATCCGATATCAAGGAGCAGAATCTTACCCTGGGAAACAGCTCCTACGTGCTCATCGAAAGCGACCTGAACGGCCTTCCCAACGATTTTTACAGCAATGTATATCCGCTGCTGCGTGCAGGCTATCATCCCATTCTGGCGCATACGGAACGCTATGTGAGCGTCATGCGCAAACCCGCGCTGGCAGAAAGCCTGGCGCATCGCAATATCTATGTGCAAACCAATGCCGGCAGCCTTTTAGGGCTATATGGCGAAAAAGTGAAGGAAACCGGATGGAAGCTGGTGAATAGAGGTTGGACGCATTTCGTGGCCTCCGATGATCATGTGCGGGGCGAATATTACAGCCTGCCCGAGGCCTACCGTGAAATCGAAGCCAAGATCGATACCCATACGGCGGAATTGCTCTGTCAGGTTCATCCCGCCGCCATTGCTTCCGGAAGAAGCATTCCCTATCGCTATGTGGAGGTGATCAAGCCCCATCATCATCGCCGCCGCAGCTGGTGGAAGAGGCTCTTTGCCTAAGATTCTGATTACAGGCATCACCGGCCTGGTGGGGAGTAGCGTTCTGAATGCCCTGCTGGCAAAGCCGATGGTTTCAAATATCACCGCGCTGGTGAGGCCGGGAACCGATCCTGCTCGCTTTAGTCGCTATTCCGATCGTATCCGCATCGTGGAGATCGATCTTGCTGATATCCCGGCGCTGAAGGAATTTCTCTTTACCAACGAATTTGATACCATTTTGCATATTGGTGCCCTGCGTGGAGGGCGTAAATTCTCGCGGCAACAGTTTTTGCTCAGCAATCTGGCCTCCACAGAGCAGATGGTGGAATATGCCATTGCCAAGGATGCCAGGCTGATCTTTTGCTCGTCGGTGGGCGTATTTGGTGCCATTCCCGTGGAGCATCCGGCAAATATGCAAACCCCCAAGAATCCTGATAATCTGTATCATTACACCAAGATCGAAGCCGAAAAGGCAATTAACCGCGCCGTGCTCACTGGCTTGAGAGCGGCGATCGTGCGTCCCAGCATCACCTATGGCAAGGGTGATAATGGTTTTCCCCGCCAATTGGTGAAGATGGTGGATAAGCAGATTTTTCCGCTCATCAATAAGCGCATCTGGATTCATCTTTGCCACATCGACGCCTTGGTGCATGCCTTCATCTGGCTGGTGGATCACGATTGGAAAAGC
>JAGOGT010000092.1 GCA_017996595.1 Candidatus Cloacimonadota bacterium | reverse complement strand
GTACCCAGAGGATTGCTTTCCAGCATCGTGGCATTGTCTTTGGTTTCGATCATGCTAACCAAAACCACGCCTGCCAGGATAATCACCCAATTCAGATAGATCCACATCAGGAAGATCGGCAGCACCGCCATCACTCCGTAGATTGCCTCCATATTGGTGAGATTGTAGATATACCAATCAAACAAACTCTTGGCCAGCACCCACACCACGGTAGTCCAAAATGCTCCCCTGATCAGTGACGAACGCTTGATGCGCACCGAGGGGATGAGCATGTACAGAAACAGCAGCGCCAGAAACTGCAGGAAGAAGGGCACGATTATCAGCATCCACTGTAGCACCGGGAGCTTCAGTAAACTGGATACTACCGGAATCGAGGAGCTGGAAAAGAGCATCAGGGAGATCAGAAAACCGAAGATAATGGTGCCGAAGAACTTCACCAATTGCGTGATGATATCCCGGTGGAGCTGCTTTTGAAAGCTAAGGATGCGGTCGAAAGTATTCTGTATAACGTTAAAAAGCGAATATGAGGTGCCGATCAGCAGCACAAAATTAAAGATATTGAATCCCACCTTGCGCATGAAGAGCTCATCCACAAAGTTCATAATGGCATTGGCCGAGCCGGGGATGAAGTTTTTTGCCACCACCACGCGCAGCTTATCTCCCAGATTCAAAAACGGCAGATCGGGAGCGATGAGAAAGAGGAAGGACAAAAAGGGCACAATGCTGAGAATGGTGATATAGGTGAGGCTGGCGGATTCATTCAGCACTCCTTCGCTGGTGATCCGCCGATGGAAGATCCTCAGGTAGAAAATCGTTTTCTGATATGCGGTTTTCCTCTTGATGGGATCCTTGATGAGGTCGTAGCCGTATTTCAATTTTTGGCTCTGTTTTCGGAAGTACACCTGCAGCATGTTATTATCGGTCTTATGTTTACCCATTATTCCTCCCTTAGCGCGATCACGGGATCCAGCCCGGAAGCTCTTACTGCCGGAAAGATGCCGAAAATCAAGCCCACGCCTACGGATACGGCCAAAGCAGCCATAATCATCTGCGGAGAGGCGATCACGCTCAGCCCCAGATACTTACCCACCTGTCCCAAAATGGCATAGCCTAAAAGGATTCCCAAAATCCCTCCCAGAGCGGTGATCAGCACGGTTTGCACCAAAAACTGCAAAAAGATATCTCTACCCCGGGCTCCTACTGCCAGGCGCACTCCAATTTCCCGGGTGCGTTCTTTGATGCTGGCCAGCATGATATTCATGATCACGATTCCCCCCACCAGCAGAGAGATGATCCCGATCAGCACGAAGATCGCGCTGAAAATCATGGAGCTTTGTTTCATCTGTTGCATCTGTTCCTGAGCGGAGACCACGGAAAAGATGCGTTTTCCGCCCTTCAGATTCAGCACGATGTTTTCCACCTTGCTGCGCAGCGTTACTGCCGCTTCAGGATTGCTGGCGATGATATCCACCTGGCTGATTTTGGAGCCGGGCTTGATCTTGCTCATCATCGTGGAGAGGGGAATAAAACTGCGGCGATTCATATATTCCATGGCATTATCGCCAAATCCGCCTCCGCCTTGGGCCTTCATATATTTGCGGCTCATGATTCCCACCACGGTCATCTGCTGGCTGCCGTAAACCACCTTTTTGCCCAGGGGATCGCGATTTCCGAATAGCTCTGAGGCTACCGAAGAACCCAGCACGATCACATTGGCCGTTTCGTCCACATCCAGCTGCTTGATGAATCTTCCCTGGCCGGGATACCAATCCTCAGCCAGCACCAGATCGGGCAAAACACCTATCACCTGCGCATGATAGCGGGTATCGGAAAAGCGCAGCACGGCTTCATAATCCGGGCTTTGCGGATTTACGGCCTTAGCCTCGGGGATTTGACCGTCCAGATAGCGGATTTCGCGGATCGTAAAGCTGGCTTCGCCGCCCTTGCCAAAATCGTAATTCCAATTCTGATGCACTTCGATCTTGCTAAGCCCACCCCGTTGCTTCATCCACTCCATAGTGCTGTTATTCATGCCATTAACGATGGCCAGCACCACCATGATGCACATCACGCCCAGCACGATTCCGATCACGGTTACCGCGCTGCGCACCTTGCGCATCAGGATATCGGTAAAGCCGATATGGAGAGATTCAGCTAAGGGTATCGCCATCGAAAACCTTACCGTCCATTATTTTTATGATCCGATCGGCCCTATTGGCCACAGCCTGATCATGAGTAACGATAATCACCGTATTGCCTTCGGCATGCAGCTTTTCAAAGATTTGCAGAATGTCCCCTCCGGCCTGAGAATCCAGATTCCCCGTGGGCTCATCGGCCAGCAAAATGGAAGGATTATTCACGATGGCCCGTGCGATGGCCACGCGTTGCCGTTGTCCTCCGGAAAGTTCAGTAGGCTTGTGTTTCAGCCTGTCGCTAAGGCCAACTCCATCCAGAATTTCTCCGGCTCTGCGAGTGCGTTTACGGCTGCTCATGCCACCATACATCAGGGGTAATTCCACATTTTTAAGGATATTAAGGTGTGGCAGCAGATTGAAGGATTGAAATACAAAGCCGATCTTTTGATTGCGTACGGATGCCAGGGCGCTTTTGGGCATGTCGCTCACCAGAAT
Source organism: Candidatus Cloacimonadota bacterium (assembly GCA_017996595.1). Taxonomy (GTDB): domain Bacteria; phylum Cloacimonadota; class Cloacimonadia; order Cloacimonadales; family Cloacimonadaceae; genus Cloacimonas. Next base: position 2,978 of record JAGOGT010000092.1, on the reverse strand, counting down.
GCCATCCAGATAGTACTGCCCCTGTGTGGGGCTATCCAAACAGCCGATGATATGCATCAGGGTGCTCTTTCCGGAACCAGATGGCCCCATTATCGCCACGAATTCACCCTGCTTGATCTGCAGCGTTATTCCACTTAAGGCTCGCACTTTCACTTTTCCCAGCGAATAATCCTTCACCAGGTTTTCGGTTCTGATAATGTCCATTTTGCACTCATTTCTGCTATTTTAGGCCATTGTCTGTCAGATGCTGCAAGTGTCAATGAAAAAGTGGTGGCATAGGGAAAAGGGAGAAGGGAACATAGTGTCCATTGCTTATGTTACATCGTAAATCCTGCAACGTAGCTCCTTTCCTAAATCACGATCTCATCAGATCAAGGAATTTGTACGGGTTAGGAGCTAAAACCAACCCGGCAATTCATCCTCCAGGTATTTGTAATCATAACGCACCATATAGCAGCGTGCCTCTGGATAGAGGTTCCGGAAAGAATTGAAGTTATTTTGTCTGTCTTTTCCAAGCTTCACTTCATAGGCTGTTACACTTGCATTTTCAATCCTGATGAAGTCCACCTCCTGATAATTCTTGCTTTTCCAATATTTTATCTGGCTAAGTGCGTTCTGTTTGTGCAGCAGATTCAGAAACACCATGTTTTCAAGCAACAGGGTAATCTATTAGGGGAGTCATGTCAAGGAAAAAGCATATACCATCCGTAATATATCCTATGATAAATTACGGTTGTAATAAGATAATCTCTTTCCTGATGGCTCTCCACCTCCGTGTCCATTGCTAATCGTATATCGCAAAATGTACTTTGTAAATCATACTATTTATGCCAGTTAGCGCAGCTTTCATACTTCATTCTTCATTCTCACTCCCATCCAAGAACCATCCAATAACCAACCTGGATCGCGACAAGGGAAGGTTCTGGGAAATATAAGGGTGGCATGATAAATAGGAAGCCACTGTGGCAAAAAATCCACAGAATCAAGGAAAACCATATTGATAGCATAAATACCGGCTGGTAATGAGTTGGAATCCGCTTAAGTTGATATTAACGATACTTGTTTGATAGCTTCGCAGCTTGGGGTCTAACGTATTGGCATGAAACCTCAATGTGGAGCCGGGAGCTTATGTATCGGAGCTCAAGGAAGTGCCTGATGCCCGGTGTGAGCTTCTGGCTAAGGGTAATATATACTAAAGGAAGATATTATGAGAAAAACGTTTGTCATCCTCATCGTGTTTATCTTGCTACAGGGCCTGGCCGTAGCCGGAGAAGTCAGTTTATCGCGGCAAGTGCAAAATCTCACCGCCTTCACCAAGCTCTGCGGTTATGTGAAGCATTTTTATCCGGCTGACGAAGCTGCAGACTTTCCTTGGGCGAAGTTTCAAGCTTATGGTGCCGAAAAGGTGATCAATGCCCAAAATAATGAAGAGCTGCGCACCATCATGCTGGAGCTTTTTACCCCGGTGGTACCTACTTTGCAGCTTTATACCGGGAAAAAGGATAAGGCTTATGATCTGGCCAAGCTCATTCCGGAAAATCCCACTGCTTACAGCACCACGTTCTGGCAATACCGGGGGCTGAAGCTAAGCCCAAATTCAGTTTATCAATCGATCCGCGCCCGACGTCCCTTTAAGATACCTGTAAATAAAGAGCAGCCAAACACTGAGGCGATCATGAACCTGGTACTCCCCTGTCTGGAAAGTTCCTTTTCCAAGGCCAGAATTTCTTTTTCGTTGATGAAACCCTCATCAGATTCCCTGAAGGTTTATTATGGCGTGTACTATGGGCCTCAGGCCGTTAATGATTCCCTGGAGGTGAGCGGATGGAAGCGTCGTACTTACCTTCTGGAAGGATTGCAAGTCCAGGATCTCGATTGCTCCCTTTACTTCACTGATTTTGAGACCATCTTTCTGGATTCTCTGAAGTGCGAAGTAATGGTAGATGGTGCCTGGCAAACCATTTACGATAATGATTTCAGCGATTCCATGCCGGGAACTCCACCTAAACATCTGAATACCAATTGTATGAGAATGAGCAATTATGTTACGGCCAATACCGACCAGGTGGTGGAAGCACTAAATGCCAAGAAGGTGCTGGCGATTCGCAAGGCTGCGCCGGATGCCAGCTTCACCACCGGCTACCTTAACAAGATCTTTGAGGAGGAATCACAGCTTGGCGAGCTGGTGGATGAACCTCTTATAAAAGGCCTGTCCTGCCGTTTTCCCCTGGCTCTGTATGCAAATAATGAGCACACCTATCCTCGAGCCGATACCCTGAAACTGCGCTGGCTGCAAGAAAAGCTGCAGCCTATCGATCTGGCCGATAAAGTGAGTATTTATAACCACCTTTCCGGGCTTACTACCTATTGGAATCATCTCTGCTTTTTCTATCCTTATTGGCAATACACCAAGGTGGATTGGGAAAGAGAGCTGCCAAAAACCATTGAAAAGATATTGACGGAGCCAGATTTCACTGCCTTCAAAGCCACGCTGCGCGAGCTTATTTCCAAAACTCTTGACGGCCATGCCTCGCTATCTGGCAGAGATGAGCATTACCTGATTCCTGGCTTTAAGGTGGACAAGGTGGAAGGCCGCTGGATCGTTACCGGGGTGGTGGATGATTCGCTGCATCTTCCTTTGGGTTTAGAAGTTGGAACGATAGATGGCCTTCCTTTTACGAGATTCATGAAAAGCCAGCGCAAGTACTTCACCAAAGCCACAACGCAGGGTACCGACAGCTATTTATTCATTTCGGCGATGATGGCGTATCCCGATTCCATGGCGGTTTTCGGCTTTAGAACCCCGGATGGAAACACCATCACGAAAGAGGTTAAATTCGGGCCATATCAGAGCGAACTTAGCTACAGCCGTCCCGAAAAGACTGCCCGCTATACGGGGGGTATCTGGTATGTGAATATCGGCCTGATCAATGAGGAGGAAATTCTGCAGATGATGCCGGAACTGGCTAAGGCAAAGG
>JAGOGT010000091.1 GCA_017996595.1 Candidatus Cloacimonadota bacterium | reverse complement strand
TCGCATGAGTCCTATGAGCCATGAAACTTGAGTTCATGCTGCTTTATTGGGATTGGCTCAAATGACTCCTGCTTAGATGGGCTGAATGACTCCTGCTGTCTGCAATCCGTACAAAGCGCTTGACTTGCTTCCGAGAATCAGTTTTATGCCATAAACGATCAAGATGGAGTGATGATGAAAGCAAAGATCCGTTGTCCCTGGGTAAACAGTGACCCCTTGATGATCCGCTATCACGATGAAGAATGGGGGGTGCCATTGCATGATGACCCTAAGCTATTTGAATTTCTGGTGCTGGATGCTTTTCAAGCCGGCTTAAGCTGGAGTTGCATCATCAAGAAACGGGAGAACTTCCGCCAGGCTTTTGATAATTTTGATGCTGCCAAAATTGCGCTATATACCGAAGCCAAGATCGCAGCTTTGCTTACCGACGCAGGCATCATCCGCAACAAAAGCAAGATAAACGCTACGATAGGCAATGCCCGGCTTTTTCTGGAAGTGCAAAAGCAGTATGGCAGCTTTGATAAGTATATCTGGCAATTCACCGGAGGAACAACGTTGCAGCCCCATCGCAAAGAATTGAAAGATATCCCTGCCACCTCACCGGAATCTGATGCCATGAGCGCAGCGCTCAAAAAACTGGGCTTCAAATTCGTGGGCAGCACCATCTGCTATGCCTTTATGCAGGCTGCGGGAATGGTGAATGATCATGTGGAGGAGTGCTTTAGGGTAATGAAAAATGAAGAATGAAAAATGATGAATGAGTCGAGAGGTCGAGAAGTTTAGAGGTTGAGTGGAACGGTTGGCAGCGCAGTTTTCATTGCGTGTTTCATGGTACTTTTCATAAGCAAGAGCTACACTTCAAGCACAGCATCTGAAGCCACAGCGCAGCTTAATTTTTCATTCTTAATTCTTAATTATTTTATTGGTACAGGAAGCGTTTAATCTTCTGCGTGGGTGTCTTTTCGAAGGGTTCCCTTTGCTCAATGAGGCGGTTGATTTTGGAGAACGATGACACATTGGTATTGAGATGAATGCGGATCTCTTCCAGGTGTTTTTTGATGAATTTCTCCATTTGCACGCCGCTTTTTTGAGCTCCGGCATGGTGTTTTTCCAGAACTTCGGGATTTAAGTACACTCTGCCCACGATCTGGCCACCGGATTCATAAACCATGGATTCCAGTACGCTTTCGAATTCATTCAGCTTGGCTTCCAGTTCCTCGGCATAGATATTTTCGCCGGTTTTGCCTACGATCACGTTCTTGCTGCGGCCTTTGATATACAGGTAATTCTTCTTGGTAAGGATGCCCAGGTCGCCGGTCATGAAATAGCCATCCGGGGTATAAGCTGCATCGGTGCGGTCTTTATCGCGGTAATGGCCTTTCATCACGGTTTCGCCTTTGATCTGGATTTCTCCGATACCGGTTTTGGGATCGGGATGGGCAATGCGCACATCCAACTGCGGTAAAACGGTGCCTGTGGAACGGAACTTCACCACTGCGGGAGCACATCCTGCGATCAGAGGTGAAGTTTCGGTGAGCCCGTAGCCGATGGCATAGGGGAAGCCTGCTTCATAGAGAAAGCGTTCGGCATCTTCGGAGAGCAAAGCCCCGCCAATGCCAAAGAAATGAATATGCCCGCCAAAGGTATGCATCAGTTTCTTGCCGGCCACTTTATGCAGCAACTTACGGGTAACGGGAAGCTTGTAAAGCTCGCGCATCACCAGGTTTTTGGTGAGCTGGGGATGAATCTGCATCTTGAAAATCTTTTCGATGATCAGCGGTACGGTGAGGATCATGGTGGGCTTTATCTTTTGCATTGCCGGAATCAGGATGCGTGCCGTGGGAGGTTTATCCAGATAATACACGGATGCACCGGTAAACATGGGAATAATGAAGCCGATAGTGCATTCGTAGGTGTGCGATAATGGCAGCACGGAGATGAGGCGATCGGTTTCATCCACATGCTGGATGTGGAGGGTAAGCCAGGCATCCAGCACCAGGTTTTTGTGGCTGAGCATCACGCCTTTGGAACTGCCGGTGGTGCCGGAAGTATAGATAATCACCGCCAGATCGTCTTCCTTAACGTCCGAACCGATGATGCCCACTGCGGTGAGGGCTCTATTACGCAGTTTGGCAAAATCGCGGCTGCGGTCTTGCAGAAATTCACTGATGCGGTCTTTGGGGATATTCGGTTCGGTGGGCGTGAAGGTATCCAGAATGATCATCTGCGGTGCCGGATCGAGCTGGCATAACCGATGCGATCATAATGCAAGGTGGAGACAAAGATCAGCTTGCTGCCCGAATGGCGGATAATATGCAAGATCTCACTTTCGTGAAAATCCACCAGAATCGGCACGGCCACAGCACCCATGGAAGTAATGGCCAGATAGGCCACGCCCCAATTCGGCATGTTCTGGCTGAGGATGGCTACTCTATCGCCTTTGCTGATGCCGCTTTCCTGCAGCATGGAGATAACGGCGGCAATTTGCTCTCCCAACTCCCGGTAAGTGATGGGAGTATCGTCCACCATGGATAGCGCCGGACGCTCCGGAAAGTTCTTGATGGTGGTATTGATCATGTCTTTGAGGGTAAAGCTTGCCGGTTTCTTCATTATTGTCTCCTTTGGGGTTGCCGATCTCTGAATCGGCAAACAGTGGTTACTTATTGATATCTATTCTTCCGCTTTTACCGGGGGAAACTCCCTGCTCGGCATCCAGAGTAAACTGAGGATGATGCTTGCCATAGGGCAGGGCATTATCCATGGCGGTGATATTGGATTCAAGGCAATTCGGAAAGTAATCTTCCACAGCGGTTTTGAAGGCTGATTCCAAAACCTGCACCAGGAATTTCTTGCTATCAGAACCAAGCTCCACACTGGTGCGCATGCGATAATCCCACAAGGTATCAGCAGTGGCAGTACTGATGAGAGTAAAGCTGGAAGTGATATTCAGCGATCCGGCTACCAAAGCCCAGGATTTGTCCCACTCTTCAATGGTGGAGATCAGAACGGCATCTGCGCCGAAATGCTCCCTCATGTTTTTCAGCACCACGGGGGTGATATTCTCCGTGTCATAAAGCCCTTCCTCACGCAGCACCGTAAACATCGTTTCCACCGGCAGGGTGTAATATCCCTTGCGGCCAACCGCTTCGGAAAGCGAACAGGAAAAGTATTCCTTGGCATCGGCAGCAGTGCTGTTATTCAGGGGCGGAAGAATGAGGATGCTTGCCGGAGAATCCTGGTACATCTGAGGATAAACAGTTTGCAGGGTATGCGAAGGGATAATTGTGCAGGCCGAAAGCAGGGCAATGATGATCAGGCCAAGGGCAAACGTGAATCTCGTTTTCATCTCTATCCCCCTATTGTTTCAGGCCGTAGCGCTGCAGCAGAAAGTTCACCATGGTTTCTGATTCTGCCCAGGTGCTGCGTTCTTTTTCGAAGTATTCTTTGGCCAGATCAGGACGCTCTTCCTTCATCATGATGAGCGCGTAGTCGCAATATAAGCCCGGAGGCACAGGAATCCCCATGCGTACCGAGCGGTCAAATACATCCTGCAGGCTCTTTTTATACTGCTCCACAGAGGCAGTATCCTGCTTTTTAACGGCGCGGTAATAGCTATGCGAGCTATTGCCATAATAGAGGTAAGGTGGAGGAGCGCAGGCTGCCAGCAGCATCAGGACCGCCAATAAACCCAAAATCCCCCTCATGGCATCTTCACCTCGTTGGTTTGGCCAGTGCTGATGAGAATCTTACGGGATACCAGCACCTCTCCTTGATAGAGAATTTTCAGATCATAGCTGCCGCTTTGGAGTTCGAAGATATTCACTTCACGTTCCGGATCGAGCTCCACGGCTTCGCCATTGAGCAATACGCTGCGGCCGGTGGGATCACCCACCAGCTTCAGCATGCCATAATCGGGAACCATGGTGGAGCTTTCATTTTGCCTGTTTACACTGCAGGCGCTTAGCAAAAGGAGGCTTCCCAAGAGGATGATAATCACGTTCTTCATCTTGCTTATTCCTCTATCTATCGCTGATATAAAGTTCAGTGGGATCCACATTGCCGATATTGCCACTCATCACCTGGGCTCGTGATACTTCCGTAAGCTCGTTTCCGGGGATGGTTTCATCGATGCGGATGGTGGCGATTTGCTTTCCGGGAAGCTCGATGGGGATATTGGTTTGGGGATTCAGCACTTTCTTGCCGCGCCGGTAAACTTTGTAGATATCGCCGCTTTTGATGCCCTGCATGGCCCCTCCGGAGATGATCACTTCACTGCCTTCCGCAGAAAGCACGTAGGAACGCCAGGGATCATTGGCAAGCTTATTGATGAGGTTTTGCAGCACACTGCTGATCGCAGCGTCGATGGCTTTGTCGGTTAAAGTATCATCATATCCGGCTGTGGAACCCATGCCCAAAACCGTGCCTACTTCGCTGGAAGCTTCGCCGCTGCCTTCTTCGCCAAAAATGATCATGCCGGTGCGGGTATCTACGATGCGCAGGGTAACCTTGGCGGTGGCAGTTTGCTTTTTGGTGCGGTCGATGAGGCCCACGTCACCGCTGGTTTTGCGTCCGAATTCTGAGATGGAACCCAGAATCAGGTAATCCGCTGGGATTTTGTAGCTTTCGATATTGGAGATCTGCTGTTCGTTGCTGATGCTAACGTCATCCACTCTTTCGATCAGCAGAAAGCGCTTGGTGGAGGCAAGCTTGGCGGAAAGGATATCTGTGGCGGCGCGGCTCATACGTTCCTTGGTGCCGCTGCCCTCATTCAGGAAACTATTGGCCAGGCGCGATTCATTGGTGAAACGGCCGATGGCAACCTTACGCTTCAGGGTGATAGACGCATCCTCAAGCTTTATGGCATTTTCAGGAGCAATAGCCAGAGTTGCCTGTGGCTCTTCCTTTTGGATTCTTGCGCAAGCGCCCATCATCAGGACGCAGGCAAACAAAGCACAAATATATGGCTTCATGAGGTGAACCTCCTTTCAATATCGGTTCAATCACTTTAATTGAAGGAGGGGATAGGTGTCAAGGATTAAGTGAAAAGGGAACAGGGAAAAGGGAGTAGAAATGAAGAATGAAGAATGAAAAATGAAAACCGCATGTTTCATTCCTTCAGCAGCAGGAGTCATTCAGCCCACTGTGAGCAATGACTTTAAGGTAAACTATACGGGCTGAAGGACTCATGCGGACAATAACACAATAACTTACTGCGCATGAGTCCTTTGCGCCTCATAATCAGGGGATAGCAGCAAGATATCACTGGCGCAAATGACTCCTGCTCTCACAGCCTGCTCTCACAGTGCAACTCTCACAGTGCAACTCTCACACCGCAGGTCTCACCTCGGCGAAGCCGTCTCACTACTTTCTTGGATATTTCTTCACTCTCACTTTCTCATAGTCCCGGTTTTTGTTTTCCTTCCGCGGCTCATATCTGGTGCGGCGGGCAGGACTAACCACCTCTGCCAGCACGGGAACGCCCTTATAGTTAAAGCGGGAAACGGCTTTCAGAATCTTGTCTTCATATTCCGCGTCCAGTTCCACGAGGCAGTGATCGGTCATAATGTCGATCTGGCCAATCTCGAGGCTGCGTGCTACCTTCAATTGGTTGATATAGCGCATCAGATCGCGC
>JAGOGT010000090.1 GCA_017996595.1 Candidatus Cloacimonadota bacterium | reverse complement strand
CTACGGAGGCACTGGCAATGAAAGCTATCCCTCGCAAGCTTATCTTTCCACCCTCCCGGAGTTTCATCCCGGCATTGGCAGTGCGGCTTATCTGCATGCCACTTCTCCCATCCGCCGCTATACCGATCTGGTGAATCATTACCAGATACTGGCGTTGCTTGAAGGCAAGGCTGCGCCATTTAGTGAAGATGATTTGCAGCTCAAGATCGGCATCATCGAGAAGAAACTCTTTATGCTAAAAGAACTGAGCCACCGCAGCAATCGCTTCTGGTGCCTGAAATACATCGCGGCAAAATATCTGTATGAACCGCTGGATGTGTGCTATCGGGGCGCGCTGAGGGATTTGATCCGCCTGGAGATTATTCCCTGGGGTTTTCAAATTCTGGCCAAGTGTGATCATCATCCCCAAGGGGAGTTTTTCAAGGTTGCCGTGCATGCCATCGATTGGGAGAAGGGGATAGTGATGGCGGATATCCTGTAGGGTGGTTTAAAAAAATAGAACACGGATGACGGGATGACAGGATTAACGGGATTAAAATGGAACTCTGATAACCTGATCGACCTGATTTTCCTGATTACATGTCTCTCACAGATTACACAGATCTCACAGATAAATCAGGCTCACTTTTAAAATAAGTGGGTTGTGAAAGTAGGCCAGCCATCGTTCCATATCGTTGTACAGGTGATGCCCATGCAATGCCCATGCATTTGCCCGGTGATCACATGGGCATCTCACGGTAACTGATTATGTAAGTTTATATTACAATTAGTAGTGAGAGTAACGCCGCTATGTACTAATTGTAATGAAACTCTGCTTTTCTCTGTGTTAGAAAAAACGCCTCTCACAGATTTCACGGATTGCACAGATTACAGACCTCAGATACTTCAGGTGAGTGGATTTTAATGAATTCTCTTTTCTCTTTGTCGGTTTTGGTGGCGATCAGGGACCCGCCGCAACTGGTGTTTCACTTTTCCACCTTTCCACCCTTCCACTTTCTGAAAGCTGAAACCTTATCTGATCAGCGCAAACTTCCCTTTTTTGGTATTCCCATCGGCATCAGCCACCACATAAAAATACACTCCCGAAGAGCATTCTTTTCCGGATTTACTCAGGCCATTCCAGGCAAAGCGGGAGAATTCATTTTCTTCCAGTTTTATCACCAAGGCTCCCGAGGAGTCGTAGATGTGGCAAGTCCCTTTTCCGGCAGGCATGCTGTCGTCCGGGAGATTAACGATCTGGATAAAGCTGTGCTTAGCCGGTTCAAAGGGATTGGGGAAGGCTTTCACCTCGCTGAGGGAGGTTTGGGGTTTCACAATGCGGCCGATCTTCAGAGTATTGAGGCCATCCGGGGTGCCGATCAGCAGATTTCCCATCAGGGGATCGTAGCCCAGGGCAGTGATGTAATTGGATAAGAGGGGATGATTCGGCTTGAAGTAATTGGTGAATCTTTCGGTTTCGGGATCATACATGCTGAGGCCATTTTCCAGGCTGCCGATCCAGATGCGATTGAAGGGATCTAAAAGAATGGCGGTGGGAGAAGTGCGAACGCTGCCAAAGAGCCTTTCTTCATCCACATAGTAAAGGATATCATTCTCCCACTGATAGTTCAGGGGATTGAATTTGAAGCGCTTGATCATGGTGTCATAGCGATACCAGAAGCTTTCGTCCCACATGAAAAGTCCCGTGCTGGTGGCGATCCAATGCTGCCTTCCCTCATAAGGGGTATCAACGGTAACCACGCCATAAACCACGCAGTTTCGGAGTTCCTGAGGTTGGGGAATTATCCAGTGGGTTCCACCGGTTACAGGATGAGAATCATCATTCCATACCAAAAGTCCGGGGTTATTGGAGGAGCCAAAGAAATACTGGGAGCCATTGTAAAGGGCATAAATTCCGAATTGCTCAACGCTGTTGGGCAGGGTGAAGGTGCTTACAATCTTGTTATCGCCATCCAGGATGTTAACGCCCTGGTTCACACTGAAAACGATCATTTCATCATCTTTTCCAGGATAGATGCCTCCGATCGTTCCACCCATCAAACGGGTGCCATTGGCGTCATAAGCTCCCCAGTCCTGAATTTCGTTATCCCAGTGCCGCAGTCCGAAAAAGCCTTGATAGAGCCAATCTCCCGTGTTATCATCATAAACGGTGAGGCCATTCATCCAGCCCTCGGGACTATCGGTGGCATCCCAGGTGCCAAACCACTTACGGTTTTGAGAATCAACGGCTACGGTGAGAATGTTATCGGTATGGATGGGGCTATTGGCCACATTATAGGTTTGCCAGGTGCCATTGGTATACTTAGTTACGCCCATGGTGCCTTTGCGAACCGGATCGGGACCCCAGTTGCCGCTGGCATACCAGGAAGCATAGTTATTATCGGTGGCGATCTGGGTGATCTTGGGGAAGCCGATGCTATTGAAGCGTTCATTGATCCAGGTATCGCCCTGCCGGATGTAAATCCCTTCTCCCCAGGAAGCCATGAACATGGTTCCGGCCTCTATTTCAATCCTGCTAAGAGGGGCATTGCCAAGCCCGGCGCTATTTCTTTCCCAGCTTTGGATTTCACCACTGCTGGAGATAAAGCTTAGCAAGGTATCCGTGGCCGTAGTTACCGTCATGATATCTTCATCCCAGGCTCCATACGCTATCCAGAGTCCATTATCGGCATCCAAAGCCAGAGCCAGAACCCTATCGGCATTCAAACCCTGCGCGATTCCGAAGCTTTCCCATGATCCTGAAGTAGCCAGAGGACGGCGATACACCTTGTCCCAATCTGCCACGGCGATGTATCCGGAATTTACTGCCAATTGAGAAATCAGCCCAACCCGGGGACTATCCAGATTCTGCCAGGCATCATCATCATCGATATCCGCCAGGGGCACATAGCAAACTCCCGCACTGGTAAGCACATAGAGCTTGTTATCATCTGCCAGAACCATATCCAGGATGTTATTGGCGATGAGGCCGCCACCGGTGTTCTCGTAGGTATATTGATGCAGCATGAGCGGGAAATTGACGTCCTCCAGATAATAATAAACTGCCAGGCCTCCGGGAGTTGCCACCAAAATGGTAGATTCATGCTCGATGATGCGATTCACTTTGGGAGAGGGGAGACCAAGCTCCGTGGTGATTTGCTGCATTCCTTCCGGGGATTTGATCATGATCCCTTTATCGGATGAGCCCATCCACAGGCTTCCCGAAAACCCTATGTATTCCAGGCAGCGAATATCATTGGAAACCAGGCCATTGCCGCTATTGATAATCTCAGCCTCGGCTTGCAGGGTGCCACTGGCATACTTCTGTTTCAGCACTCCACCCCAGGAGGAATAGTACAAATCCGTTCCGGAAAGCTCCAGATCAAACACATGATCGGTATTGGTAAAGGTCTGCCAGGTGGCAGCAACCATCAGCGGTGCAGTTATCAGCATCAGGCAAAGCAGCAGGTATCTCATTTATTTTTTCTCCCGGCGCATAATTAGGTAGGCAATTATCACCATTAGCGACAATAAGCCCAAAAGTACGGAAAATAGAATCTTCTTTGAGGAAAATGAAAATCCAATGGCGATCAGACCAAAAAGCAAAGTTACAATATATACAATAATCGAAATGGTTCGCTGTGTAAAGCCAAATTCCAGCATGGTGTGATGAATGTGCGCTTTGTCTGCTTTGAAGATATTGCCAAGCCGGATGCGCCGGAATACTGCCAGCACTACATCTAATAGAGGCACTGCCAAAGCTGCCAGAGGGATCATCAGAGTCATGGAGGTGATCCCCTTGAATTGTGAGGTTCCAGCTGTGGAAATGGCAGCCAGATTCAGGCCGATAAACATGGCTCCGGTTTCACCCATAAAGATGCGGGCCGGATGAAAATTATAGCTTAAGAAAGCCAGATTTCCAGCAATCAGGAATCCCGAGATGCTTACCACCAGGATGTTGCTTTCCCGGATACCCACGATCAGCAAAACCGCTCCCACAATCACCGTTATCCCACTGGCAAGGCCATCCATGCCGTCAATGAGGTTTATGGCATTGAGCACGATGAGATACCAAAAAACCGTGGCGGGAAAAGACAGCCAGCCCAGAATGAAGTGCTCACCCAGGGGATTGGTGAGATAAAGCACGCGGTAACCTATCAAGTACATGATGATTCCCAAAGCGCTTTGCCACACCAGTTTGAAGCGGGCTTTGCTTTCATAGCGATCGTCCCAAAGCCCGAAAAGCAAGGCCAGGACTCCTACTCCAGCAAGCTGTAAAAGCATTTTCCCCGTGTCTGTGCTACCCGCAAAGAACCCTAATAGCGCCTGACAGATAACGATCGGAAGCGCAAAGCTGAGGCCACCGGCTTCGGGGACGGCGGTTTTATTGATGCGCCGTTCATTAGGCAGGGCGATGATCTTCAAGCGCTTGGAGAGCCAAAGATTAAAAGGCATCAATGCATGCGTAGCAAGGTAGATGGCAAAAGCAAAGCATAAAAGATAGAGGTAATTGCCGTTCATGAGCTTGGCTCCTGTTGGTAAATGCGATCGTAGGAAGAAACCATCTGAGGGTAAGAGCAGATCGTATTGATTCGATTAAGGGCATTCTGACCCTTGCTAAAGGCTAGTTCTGGATCACTCACCAGCGCCAGGAAGCTCGCAATCAAGGCTTTTTCATCATCCAGGGGCACCAGGCAGCCACAATCCTCATTCACCAATTCCGCAATGGAGGGGATGTCTGAACCGATTACGGGAAGCGCCGCACTCATGGCCTCGATGATGCTGAAGGGCATGGCTTCCCAGCGTGAATAGAGCACGAAGGCATTGAAGACCTTCAGCCAGGGAAGGGTATCGCTATCCCAACCCGGAAGCAGCACCCGATTATCCACTTTATAGCTTTTCACAATGGCCTTGCAGAGCTCATAATGCTCCCCATCGCCAAGGATAACAAAGCGGAGTTTTTCGGATAAGAGACAGGCTTTGCAGGCAGCAGTAACGAGGTTTATGGCATTCTTTTGCTGGGAAAAACGGATCGTGGAGCCAATAATGAATTCATTTGCAGCTGCCTGGCGTTTGGACGCAAAATCCCCAAGCAGCTTGCTCTGCGCTTCGGGTAGCGCATTAAAGATACTAATGGCCTTCTTTTCCTTTATCAGTCCCAGTTTCAGGCAAGTAAGGCGATCAGAATTATTCACATAGATCGTTTTGTGCCCCAGCAAGTTTCCCATGCCTTCCAGAAAGGAATAGACCAGATACTGCAGGGGATGCTGCCCATTTTGAAAAGGGACGCCATGCGCAGTGTGCAGAATCAACGGCACCCCGGCAATCCTGGCAGCTAAACGGCCTAAGAATCCGGGCTTGGAAGAATTGGTGTGCACGATATCAAAACGCTGCCTAAACATGATATGAAGAAGGTGCAGGAAAGTGATGGCATCAAGAATGGAGAGGGGATGACGGAAGCTGGGCAGAGGAAGATAGTGATAGCCCCGGGCTTTGATCTCATCCACAAATTCCCCACCGGGTTTGCAGGCCACCCAGATCTCGTATTCGGCTTTATCCAGGCCGTCCAGGAGGTAAAGGCTAAACCGCTGCACTCCGGACATCAGTGGCAAGAGCTGGAGGTGCAGGAGTTTTTTCATGCTTCTACGCGAAGCCTGATCACGGCGAAACTATCCGCCTTGATTCCGGCAAAGCGGA
>JAGOGT010000089.1 GCA_017996595.1 Candidatus Cloacimonadota bacterium | reverse complement strand
CGTTCTGCCCTCTACCTTGAACCTCAAACTAAGGGGCTTCAAGGAGAACTGGACTCCCAGTGCGGTGCTGAGCGCTACTTATATCTTCACCGGTCAGGTGGTGCTGAATACTCCGATGTTCACTCCTCCCGCGGGAACCTATCAAACTCAAACCTCGGTTACCTTGAATACCACTACTGTTCCTGCCGGAGCAATCCTGCGCTATACTCTTAATGGAGTGGATCCTACCGAGAGTTCACCTGCTTATAGCGGTACGCCCATCCAGTTACCCATGAACGCCACTACAACCCTCAAGGTTAGGGGCTTCATGACGAATTGGACTCCCAGTGCCGTGATGACGGCTGTGTATAATATCACCGGTCAGGTTAGTTTCCTTACCCCTGTATTTGCTCCCGTAGCTGGCACTTATACCGAGCCGATTACCATCACCGTGAATGAAACCATCCCCGCCGATGCCACCATTAGATATACCACAAACGGGACGGAGCCTACGGCTACCAGCCCCATCTATAGTGCCCCGATCAGCCTCACGCAGATGAATGCCACGCATACCATCAAAGTGAAGGCCTTCAAAACGGATTGGACTAGCAGCGTAACTCAAACTGCGGTTTACGTGCTAACCGGCCAGGCTTCGATCGCCAGCCCTGTGTTCTCACCGGCTCCATCGATCTACACTCAGGCGCAAACGGTTACCATAAACCAAAGCACTATTCCCACCAGTGCCGTGATTCGCTACACCACCGATGGCACTGATCCCACCGTTACTTCGCAGCAATACACAGCTCCAATTACGGTAAACAGCACCACTACTATCCGAGCCCGTGCCTTTGCCACCGATTGGACTCCCAGCGTAGTATATGTGGGTGCTTATACCATCACCGGTCAGGCTTCCATCACCGGAACCGTGTTTGATCCTCCTGCAGGTACCTATAGCAGTGCGCAGGCTTTAACTATTAATACCGGCACCAATCCTCCCGGAGCCACCATCCACTATACTCTGGACGGATCGGAGCCCAGTGAATCTTCGCCGGTATATAGTACCGCCATCACTCTCCCGCTGGATAGCCAGATTGATGTGAAAGCCAAGGTATATGCGGAAAATTGGATTCCCAGTATCACCTACCAGGCCAGCTATACCATCACCGGTCAGGTCAGCTTTGGGGGTGAATACTTCAATCCGGAAACGGGAACCTACACCGAGGCTCAGCAAGTGCAGATCACCGCTACCACTTATCCCACGGCAGCAACCATCCGCTTCACTGTGGATGGCAGCGATCCCACTTCCGAATCACCCGTTTATACAGATGCCATGGTGATCAATGTGCCCTTGAACAGCACGCTCCTCATCAAGGCCAAAGCCTTCCATCCGAACTGGGTGGATAGCCCCATTATCAGTGCTCAATATGTAGTAACCGGTCAGGTAACCTTGCCGGCTGATCTCTTCAGTCTGGCAGGAGGAACCTATACCACCGCGCAGCTGCTTAGCCTGAATACTGCCACTTACCCCGAGGGAGCAGTGCTGCGTTACACTACTAATGGCGCTGATCCTGATGAACAGGCGGCCGCCTACAATCCCGGAAATCCCATTCAATTGCCGCTGGATAGTCAGACCACCATCAAGGTGCGTGGCTTCAAGCCCGATTGGATTCCCAGTGAGATTGCCGAAGCTACCTATAATATCACCGGAACTGCGGCCACTCCCGTATTCTCGCATCCCGAAGGCTTGTATGCGCATCCCTTCAAATTGGGAATTTCCACTACCACAAGCGGCGCAACGATCCGCTATACCATGGATGGAACGGAAGTAACGGAAACATCGCCTGCCTACACTGATTCAATTCAGATCAGCGGAATAGTCCAGAATATGGTGATCAAAGCCAAGGCCTTCAAGGCTGATTGGATCGCCAGTGAAGCCATTGCCGGAACCTATTCGCTACTGAGCCTGCCCATCAATATCCGGCTCACAGTGTTCGAAGGTTACATCCGGGTGCTCTGGAACAGCCCTGAAGTTACCCGTGCCCTGCAAGGCTTCAATGTCTATCGCCGCCGTCCGGGTGATCCAAGCTACACCAAGATGAATACCACGCTGGTAAATAGCATGATCGGACAGGATTATTACTACGACGATTATGCCATTGTGTCCAACGTGTCCTATCAATACTATGTTACCGCCGTTTACGATGGTCAGGAAAGTCTTCCCAGCGATACGGCCACCGTTGAATATCAAGCTACCGGCTTGCTGATCAGCGAAACTTCCAATGTCTATCCCAATCCTGCGGAAACTTCCACGACCTTCAAGATCGTGCTGAATAGAAACGATAACGTCCAAGTTGCCATTGATATCTACGACTTTGCCGGAAAGAAGCTCAAAACCCTGGCGATTCCCAATACCAACACCAATCTGGTGCTCTTGCCCTGGGATTTGAAGAACGATTCTGGAACCAAGGTTGCCCGCGGAACCTACTTCGCTCGAGTTGTGGTAACGGATAGTATCAACCGGTATGAAAAAGTAATTAAGATAGCGGTCAAATAAGGAGGCTAAAGATGAAAACCATGAATAAGTTCCCCCGCCTCATGAAGTACTTCGTGATCGGCCTGCTGATGGTTCTTGCGCTTCCGCTGCTGGCCGAAGATGTGAATAATTCCGCTGCGGCCTATGTTCGCATGGGCATCGGTGCCAGAATCATCGCTATGGGTGAAGCCGGAACGGCTACTGCCAATGACGTCACTGCGGCTTATTGGAATCCCGCAGGGCTTACCGACATGAAGGATATTGAATTCTCCTCCATGTACACCCTGAATATGGGATTTGACAGAAAATACCAATATGCAGCCCTTGGCAAACGCTTCGGCTTCGGAGTGCTGGCGGTAAATTGGATCAATGCCTCGGTGGATGACATCGTGGGTACTGATGACAGTGGCAACCTCACCGGCACCTTCAGCGATGCGGAGCACAATATTGCCCTCAGCTATGCCAATGCCTACAAGAAGCTTAGCTATGGCCTCACTCCCAAATTCTACCTCTCCAATATCGATGGTGAATCCGAATCCGGCTTCGGCGTTGATCTGGGGATGAAATACGACCTCAACCAGTACATCGAAGCAGGTCTGATGGTTCGCGATGCCTATGGCACCCTGGCCGACGATCGCATTCCCTATGATCTCCAGTTGGGCGTAACTGCCTATCCCTTCATCGGGGTAACCGTGGCTGCCGATATGCACTGGGAACAGGATGAAAATCCCAAGTTCGTATTTGGCGGTGAATATTGGACTTCCATCGGCCGCGATCCCGAAGCCGATTCCAAGCTTAGCGTAATCAACGTGCAGGAAAATAACACCTGGGCGGATGTATTCTCAAACTTCCAAACCGGCCTGCGCGTGGGATTCAATGACAATCGCTTCTCCGCAGGCGCGGGCATCAAATTCCGCAATTTCCAGCTGGATTACGTGTACCGCATTGGCAATCACGACATCTTCAATGATGATCACATCCTTTCTCTGATCCTCAGATTCTGAGTAAGGGGAAAAAGATGACTAAAACAAAGATTAGCCTCATGCTTCTGGCGATGCTCCTTTTCGGGGCATCGCTGGGAGCTATCGGACTGAAAGGTGAACGCTATGCCATCAGCGGCACCGAGTATTACCAGCGTGGCGATTACAAAGCTGCCATCGAGGAATTCCTGGCTGCCCATAAAGCTGCAGATGGGGAAGAGCCCGAATATATGTTTATGCTGGGGCGGCTCTACATCGCGGTTCAAGATACGGCCAAAGCCCTGGGTTGGTTCGATCGCTATCTGGCCACGGGAGATACCCAAAATAGCACGGAAGCCATGAATTTCAAGCAGATTCTCCATCGGCAGGATAAGATCATCGACAGCATCAGCATGCGATCATTACCCTCCTATCTCAGCAGCCGTAATTCCGATTATGGCGCACTGCTTACTCCCGATAACAAATATCTGTGGTTTACGTCCCTGGCGCCTTCCCGCTTCGATAAAGAGAACATCTGGTATGCCGAAAGACTGGCAACGGGCTGGGCGCGTCCCTATCCCGTGGAAGAACTTAATACCGATAAAAATGAAGCAATCGGCTCTTTCTCTGCCGACGGTAGAACTGCCTATATCTTTGGCAATTTTGCCCGCGGCCAGAAGGATGGCGATATCTACACCTCCGAGTTTAAAAACGGCAAATGGCAGAGCCCCAAAGCCATTATAGAGCTAAATAGCGAGCAAGTGGAATCTCATCCCATGGTGTTTGGCGATTCCCTGATGTTCTTTGCTTCCTCACGTGAAGGCGGCTTTGGCAAGAGCGATATCTACCTCAGTTTCCTGCGGGAAGGAGTGTGGACTGCGCCCATCAATCTGGGGCCGCAAATCAATACTCCCGGCAATGAGCAGACTCCCTACCTCGATGCAGACGGCAGAACGCTGTTCTTTGCCTCGGATTATCTGCCCGGTTTTGGGGGAGATGATCTCTTCCGCAGTGTGCGCGTGGGCAAGAGCTGGACAAATTGGAGCGATCCCGACAATTTGGGACTGCCTATCAATTCCATTCGTAACGATCGCCATTTCCAGCATGTGGGTTCATCCTCGGAAGCCTTCATCAGCACCGATCGCAAGGCCGATGGCTTTGAGAAAATGGTAGCCATGAATGTGGCTTTTCATGTGCCATCGTCTTACATCGTAACCGATCCCTCCACCGGGGATAAGACCACCGTAGTGGTTGGCCCCGATGGCGATGTGATTCTTGGCCCCGATGGGGAAGTGGTAGCTGTAGTTAATGACGAAGGTCAGATTGTGAAGCCTGAGGGTGAAACCGCACCCGAAGAAGTGGAAACAAAATATCAGCTGATTACGGGTACCATCACCGACGAAAAGGGCAAACCGCTATCCGCCGAGGTGGAAGTTATCACCGAATATGAGGGCCGCACCTATCGCGAATACACCACGTCTGACGAAAATGGGCAATACCGCATCAGCATTCCCAAAGGCAAAGACTTCAAGGTGATCGTGAATAAGGAAGGCTATTTGCAGCTCGTGAAAGATCTGTCTGCTCCTGCGGATGATCGTACCATCACGCTGAATATGGTGCTGCAACCTCTCGAAATAGAAAAGGTATTCATCTTCCAGAACATCCTCTTCGATTTCGACAAAGCCACCATCAAGAAAGAATCCTATCCCATCGTGGACGAGATCGTGGTTACCATGCTCTCCAATCCGGATATCAATATCGAAATCTCCGGCCACACCTGCAATATGGGTTCGGATGAATATAATCTGAAGCTCTCCAAACAGCGTGCCCAATCCGTGGTGGATTACCTCATCTCCAAGGGGGTGGAAGCATCACGCCTGCGTTCAGAAGGTTTCGGCGAAACCAAGCCTCTGAATGAGAATAAAACCAGAGAAGAACGTGAACTTAATCGCCGCGTGGAAGTGAAAGTTCTAAAGTAACTAATTCCATTAAACTTATTGAACAAAAGGGGTTGGATTTCCAACCCCTTTTTGTTGTGGCGGTTTCCAAACCGCCAAGCAGGAGTCATTTACGCCTTCGCTGGATATACTTCTTGCTCCCCAATCCACAGGCGTAAAGGACTCATGCGGACATTATCACTGTAACTCTCTGCGCATGAGTCCTTTGCGGCAGTGTAACCAGGATAATGCTTTATTACTGGGATAGCCGCAAATGACT
>JAGOGT010000088.1 GCA_017996595.1 Candidatus Cloacimonadota bacterium | reverse complement strand
TATGGCTGCCGATAATAACCTTGCCCAAATGGGAGCGCTGGATATCAACAGCATGGAAAGCGTTATCCAGCCAAGCGGGCTGAATATCATCGTGCAGGCAGATTTCCCGGAGGGGGCAAAGCGTTATAAAATCCAAAAGGACAATTCCGATAATATTAGTTCCCCGGTGCTAAGCAACCTTGGCGCTATCGATAGCGGCGATCCCGATAACCTGAATACCTTTATCAAATGGGGGTTTAGCCACTATCCCTCCCAGCGTAAGATGCTGGTGATCTGGTCGCACGGAGATAGCTGGTATAAGGATGGTGATAATAAGTGGATTTGCCCCGACTACAGCTCCGAAAACCTGATGAGCATTGCGGGTGGCGATCTGAACAGGGCTTTTGAAGGCATTCCGAAGCTGGACATTCTGCTATTCGACGCCTGCAGCATGCAAAGCATCGAGGTGATTACGCAGGTGGCGGAACATGCCAGCTATATTATCGCCTCGGAAGAACTGGTGCCACAATATGGTTTCCCCTACGAGCGGATTATTCCGATTATGAATGGCGATTTGGATAGCATTTTAAACCAAATTCCCCAGCTATATGTGCAGTCCTATCTGCCCGGAGAGGGGATCAATCCCGGGCCTGGGACCTGGACGATTACCTGTTCCACTATCGCCACGGAAGCCTTGGATAGCTTCCGGAATGCCTTTCAGGAAGCGGTGCAGCAGATGCTTTTGGAGGGAACTCTGTATCATGTGCTGCGGGATGACCTCTATGAATTCAATACCGGCTTGGCCGATATCGACATCCGGCAATTTGCCACGCTGCTGCATGAATACAGACCTACCTGGCCGGTATTCATCAATTTGCTATCCACCTGGAATTGCATTGTAGTGGCCTCGGATTTTACGACTTATGATACGGGTATCGAGAATATTGGTACGGCGGCACTGTGGTATCCTGATAATCGCTTTAATTTCGAAAATGGCTGGCCCCAATACATCAAGCTGGATTTTGCACAGAACTGGTGGATCGGCTATGTGAATTATGTTTTGGGAGATACAGAGCCACCCCCTGCTCCGGTATTGCTATCACAGAAGGTTCAAGGTAAGAACCTGATACTGAAAATTGGTTTGCAGCCTATTCCTGATTTCTTTTATATCGAAGTGATGCTGAATAACGATGGCATCCCCAGGCTCTATAGCTCCGC
The DNA here is from genome assembly GCA_017996595.1 of Candidatus Cloacimonadota bacterium. Taxonomy (GTDB): domain Bacteria; phylum Cloacimonadota; class Cloacimonadia; order Cloacimonadales; family Cloacimonadaceae; genus Cloacimonas. The sequence continues at coordinate 4,517 of JAGOGT010000088.1, read as the reverse complement.
CCGCTATGCCAGCAGCCAGGAGATAAGCATTCCTATAATCAGTTCCGGAACCTATACGCTGAAACTTGTCGATTTCAGTGGCAATGTCAGCGCTGCTATCTCAGGAAGCTATGAACTACCCTCCTACATCCAGGTAAATCCCAATCCCATAAGAGGTAAAAACATTGCCGCCTTGCGCTGGTGGCTTGAAAGCACCGAGGCGGAAAAGGCAAAGCTGGAGATTTACAATATCCGCGGGCAGAAGGTGATGGATGCCGAATTGGGAGATATCAGCGGTGAGGGAATGGCCTTGCTTTCCGCTAAGCCCGGCTTTACTAAACTGGCTGCCGGAATCTACTTTTTGAGGCTATCGGTGGGACGCACTAAACTAACAACCAAAATGACTATCCTCTACTGAAATGAGTGCTTAAATAGCATGTGGATAAGTTGTGGATAAGTTCCGTGGAAGAAAAACAACAAAACATAAGCTCCTTAATTTACAGTGCCATAGGAAAAGGCACTTATCCACAAGGCAAGTGGATAAGTTCGTAGTTAACTGATAAAGCCACAGTTAATCCCGAGGTGAAGAATCGAAAATTATATTATTACATCAAAGGCTAAAGTCTCCGAGCTGGCCAAGCTGAAACAAAAGAAATACCGTGAAGAATGCGGGCAGGTGGTGCTGGAAGGCAAAAGGCTGATGAAGCAGCTTGCCTCCTGGGGAATAATGCCCTTGGAACTATATCTTCGTGAAGAGGAAACAGAGCTGAAGGCATCAAAAACATTCATGGTCAATTCTCAGGATATGGAACGAATTTGCAGCAGTGAGCATCCGCCGGAGCTTGCCGGACTATATCCCTTGCCAGAAGCGCGGGCAGCAGAATATCAGCTTGCTTTTTATCTGGAGAACATCTCCGATCCGGGGAATCTGGGAACGATCTTCAGGATCGCCAGTGCTTTTGGGATAGACTGCCTGCTATTATCACCCCATTGCTGCGAAGTGAGTTCGCCAAAGGTAATCCGTGCTTCCCTGGGAGCAGTGTATAGGGTTCCTTTTGCAATCGGCGAATTAAACGAGCTGCTTGTGCCCGGCACTAAACTGGCAGCGCTGGTGATGGATGGCTCCGTGGCTTTGCAGGAATACAAGCTATCCTCCGCACCCACGGTTTTCGCTTTGGGCAGCGAAGCGCATGGATTATCTCCGGAAACGCTTGCCAAAGCCACGGAAACGATCAGGATTACAATGCGCGGAGGAATGGAATCGCTTAATGCTGCAGTTTGCGCTGGAATCGTGGCCTATCAGCTCTCGGGGATAAGGAAATGAGAGATTGACAGAATTTTATAATTCCCTGTCTTGGTCCGCTAAAGAATTTGATGTATAAATGGGAGATGATGAAGAAGTGAATATCATAAACCAGAAGACCGGATGGATTGAGGTTATCTGCGGAAGTATGTTCAGCGGAAAAACCGAGGAGCTGATCCGCCGTATCCGCAGGGCCGAATATGCCAGGCAAAGAGTTTTAGTATTTAAACCGGCAATAGATAACCGCTATGATGAGAATAACATCGTATCTCATTCCAATCTGCAGGCACCCTCCATTCCCATCACCAAACCCCAGGAAATCCTCAGTCATCTGGAAGAGGGAGTAAAGATCATTGCCATCGACGAAGCTCAGTTCTTTGATTCCTCCCTGGTAAGCATCTGTAACGACCTGGCGGATGATGGCTATCGGGTTATCGTGGCCGGATTGGATCAGGATTATAAAGGCGAACCCTTTGGCTGTATGCCGCAAATGCTGGCCATTGCAGAATATGTAACCAAGAATCTGGCGATCTGCATGAAATGCGGCAATCCTGCCAACCGCACTCAAAGACTGGTGCATAAAAGCGAACAGATATTGGTAGGCTCCACAGAAGCCTATGAAGCTCGCTGCCGCAATTGCCACGAGGTGTTGGATTGACTTACGCCAGCTCGCTTACCGGCACAATTCTGCTGTTTGTGATCCGCCTTATCCAGGTGTACAATTGGGTCATTCTGGCCAGAGTGCTGGCGTCGTGGGTGATTCGCGATCCCAATAATCAAATCTATCATTTTCTATATAGTGTTACAGAACCTGTGCTGGGAAGGATCCGCAGGATCATGCCGGCAATGGGGATTGATTTTTCGCCCATCATTGCGTACTTTTTGCTGAATATGCTGGTGGGACTTTTATCATCTTTAATTTGAACAGGAGAAGATAATGGCTCTATTTCCCTTGGATATCAGACATCAGGAATTTTCCGGCCAGATGTTCGGCTATAATAAAAAGGAAGTGAAAGCCTTTTTGGAACAAGTAGCCAGCGAGATCGAAGACTTTCAGAAGAAGCAGGAAAAGGAATTGGCACGGCGTGAACAGATGCAATATGAAGTGAAACAGGAAGCAATGCAAGCTGGATCGGCAGTGGAAGACCTCAAACGCCGCGAAGAGCTCATCAGCCGCACCCTGGTTTTTGCCGAAAAAACCAAGGCCGACATCGTTGCCAATGCCCGCAAAGAGGCAGAAAATATCATTCACGAGGCTGAACTGAAGGCCAAGCGTGCCGTACATGAAGCCAAGCAATATCTCAGCGTGCTGGAGCATCAATACCTGCAGATCAAAGAACAAAAACGCCAGTTCCTGATGCAATTCCGCTCCGAGCTGCAAACCTTTCAGGATCGCATCGGCAAAGACCCCTTGCTGAGCAAGGACAGCGAACTGATGCTGGATAGTGAATTCCGCCAGATCAAGGACGACTTTGGCAAAAAAGCCGATAACCAGGATACCCCGCAGGCATGAGCGAGATGATTTCATATCAGGAAACCGCACTTTGGCTGCAAAAGCAGCTTCCCTGTAAGCCCAGGATCGCCATTATTCTGGGTACCGGTTTGGGACAGATGGCAGAGCATTTCCGCGAAATCATGCGCATTCCCTATGCGCAGATTCATGGCTTTGTAACCAGCACCGCTCCTTCGCACAAGGGTAATCTGATTCTGGCCGATGTAGATGGCGAACCAGTGCTCTTTCTGCAGGGACGCTTCCACTATTATGAAGGTTACCAGATGGAGCAGGTGGTCTTTCCCACGCGCGTGCTGGCCGCCATGGGAATCGAAATCTTGATAGTTACCAATGCCGCGGGCAGCCTGAAAGAAGAGCTGCCTCCGGGAAAGATCGTACAACTGGTGGATCATATTAACTTCATGGGCGTAAATCCCCTTCGGGGTGCCAATAGCGCGGACTTAGGCGAACGCTTCCCCAGCCTGAATAATCCCTTTGATCCCGAATTGGCCCAGGCCTGCGACCGGCTGGCAGCCATGCTTAATATTGACACTGCCCACGGTGTGTATCTGGCAGTTAGCGGTCCCTCCCTGGAGACAAAGGCCGAATGCGCTGCCTTTGCTGCCTGGGGAGCAGACCTGGTTGGCATGTCCACCGTTCCCGAAGTTATCGCTGCCCGGCATGCCGGCATGAGAGTGCTGGCCTATTCCATCGTAACCAATTACAGCAACCTCTTTCATGAGCTGGCTCACTCTCAGGATGAGATCGAAAAACAAGCTGCAGCAAGCGGTACCAAGCTGCAGGAATTGCTTGGTGTATTCATCAGTTATGCAACTCAGCATTTTCTATTGACACCCAGGGCGTGATTCTATTTATTGGATAATCTTAGTAAAATGAGCATGGATATCAGGAGAAGCAAATGGCAGCAAAGAAGTTAAGCGCTGAAAAGCTAAAGTACTACGAAGAGCTTATCCGCAAGGAGCTTCAAGAGAGTAGCGCTTATATCGAGAATATTAATAAAGAGCAGAGTGTGGGTGCCCGCGAAAGCAGCGGCGACCTCTCCAGCTATGCCTATCATCAGGCGGATCAAGGCTCGGACACCAATTTAATGGAGCAAACCGTGATGATGATGGAAGGCGAGCGCGATAAGATCAGGCTCTTAAACGATGCGATGCGCAAGATTGCCGATGGCAATTTCGGCATCTGCGAGATGTGCGGCGAGAATATCCAGGATGCCCGTTTGGAACTGCTGCCCTACGCCATCTATTGCGTTAGCTGCAAGGAAAAGATGGAAGACAAGAAGAGGCGGCAGAAACGGTGAGCAATAGTAGCAGCCGTCCCCATCCCGCTCCGGCGTGGCTGATCATGATGAGCGTGCTGGTTTTGGACCAACTTACCAAAACCCTGGTGCGCATCAACATGGAGCTTAATGAATCCCTTCCCCTCTTAAAAGGCATCTTTGGCGATACCTTCATGCTGGCTCATGTGCATAATACTGGTGCGGCATTTTCCATAGGATTCAAGAGCGATCTCGTGAATCGTTGGTTTTTCATCGCTACCACCATTCTGGCCGTGGCCTTCATTATTTACTTGCTATACAAAGCCGAGCATCGCCTGCAGGTAGTAAGTTTCGGACTGGTTTTAGGCGGAGCCATTGGCAACCTCATCGATCGCATTATCTTTGGCGGAGTTACTGATTTCTTTTCTGCAGATTTCCCCGATTTCATTATGCAGCGCTTTCCC
>JAGOGT010000087.1 GCA_017996595.1 Candidatus Cloacimonadota bacterium | reverse complement strand
GCTATCACTTCCAAAGAATCCACAAACCACGCTCTGGGTAACACGCCATTATTGCGGAATACATGGCTGCCGCTATAGCTGCCAAAAACCGGTCGCATTTGGCTGAGGAACTGCGCATTGGGCAACGAATCGGGCAGCACGAAATACCTGGCATTCAGCATATTCAGCACCGGGGTGGGGATTTCGCGTCCATTTTGCTCAAAGAGGCCTTTAAGATAGCGCACCATTTCGCCATCGGTCCTGGCATCGCCTTGCACCAGCTTCAGAACGTCGTCGTAGCGTTTAAGCTTGGCAGCTGAATAGCCATCGATGCTTTGATGATAATAAGCCCATTCCCCGGCAGGACGCACTCGGTTCATATTAAAGGGATAGATGCGGTAGTTTTCCTGGTCTTCCAATAAAAACTGGTCATAATCCTGCATCTCGAAGCGTGCCGTGCGTTCGCTGGCCGGATAGAGGTCTTTCAGATGCTTGCCGGTGTAGATAAAGAGATCGATGAAGCTGAGGAAGGTGATCAGCAGAATAAAGAGCGCCGGCTTCATGCGCCTGGCACTGAAAAGATAGGCCAGGCCGATGCCCACAGTCAGGAAGAGCATGCTGAGAATACCGCTTTTGTACAGCAGATCCAGGCGCATGGCCTTGATCCCATCCAGCTGCGAACTGGCTTGCTGTGCTTCGTAATTCTGTATCTCCTGAGCATTGGTGAAAGGCAGGCCTTTGAAGATGCCTTTGGCCGCCACGAGGTAGATCAGGAATAGGGCTCCGCATACCAGGAAGGCATTAAAGAGCCTTTTTTGCCACTTTGCATCCCCTGCCTTGTCGATGAGCCCATCAATGCCCAAAGCAGCCAGCAACACGGCATTGAATTGCACCATAATCAGAATCATGGAGGGTACGCGGAATTTATTGAACATCGGCAGGTATTTGAAGAACAGGTCAGAAATAGCAGGCGTGAAGCTACCAAAGCTCATCAGCAAAAAGACGAAGGAACTTATCCACAAAAACCAGGCAGTGCGGCGGTTTTTGCCACAGAGCGCCAGCACTCCAAAGGCCAGCACCACGATGCCAAAGTAATTATAGATCTGCGTGAAGGTCATATAGCCCCAGTAGCTTTGATTTATCCCCCCAAAGAAATCGGGAATAATCAGCGCTGCGAGCTCCACCGGAGGGAAGCTCCAGCCCTGCGCATAGCTTTTCTCCAGGCCTTCGGCACCACCCCGCATGGTGTAGTGGCTATATTCCATGGTGCTCAGGTACGGATTCATCACCGCCAGGGCAGTTAAACCCAAAGCCGCAGCAATGAGGATCGTCCACAGCCAGAATTGCTTGTGATCCTTCTTTTTGATGCTTTCCAGCAGCTGATACAGCCAGAACATGCCGATGAAAATATAGAGGTAATAGGTGATCTGCGGATGGTTTTCACGCAGCTGGGTAATGAAGAAAGTGGCCAGCAAGCCCAGATTGAGCAGATTGGGGCGTTCACGCAGGCGGAAGAGCGCCCAAACCACCCAGGGAATATACATAATCGCCCGGAACTTGGTATTGTGCCCGATTTCGATGAGCCCCACCCAATGGCAGGAAAAAACAAAGGCAACCGCACCAAAGAAGGCAATCCAGGGAGAAAGCTTCATCTGCCGCAGCAGCAGGAAAATCCCCAAACCCCCGATGAAAAGCAGGAAAATACGCCAGTTTATCACCTTGTCAGTTAGCTTGGTGAGGCTTTCCAGGAAGGGGTAGCGATTCGGGAAGGAGATCATGTAGGACGGCATTCCCGAAAACATGCGTGGCGTCCACAGCGCATTATCCTTATGCGTGGCGTTATAATCGATGATGGCCTTGGCTGCGCCTTCCCATTGCGTGATATCCGAAGCCTGTGGAGCTTTGCCCTGATAGGCCACCGGGAAATAGATCAGGCTGAGCGCCAAAAACAAAATCGCCACCAGCACCCAGGGCAGGTGTTTGCCAAATTGCTCCATTTTTTTTCCCAAAGGCTTTGTGGCAGGGGGAGTGTATTTGCTGTGCGAAGCCTTATTTTGCCCCGCAGCGAGGTTATGCTTTATTTTGGGGTTGACATTTTTTACCGTCATCGTTTCCTCATCGCAAAACTAATTTTTGCCATGTGAATCGCCTCGGGATATTGGTCAAGCAAAATCACGGAGGCCTGGCGGGAGAAAAAGTAATGAAATACACTTTTTGCAAGAGAATATACGGATTCGAATGCGATATCTACGGGCATCTGAACAATGCCAATTACCTTTCGCTGCTGGAAATGGCACGCAGCGAAGCCATGAAAGAGATGAACATCCCGGTATCCGCGATGCTGGAAATCGGCATCCAGTTCTTTGTCTATCGCTGCGAATTGGACTTCCTGCAAGCGATTAACCTGGAAGATACAGTTACGGTAAAAAGCTGGTTTTTCGAAATGAACCGCGTGAAAGGACGCTGGCAGCAGGAAGTTTATAATTCCCAGGGAGACAAGTGCTTCAGCGCCATCCTAACCATCGTTTTTGCCGGAGAGGGCAAGGCCAAAAGACTGCCGCAGGATGTGTTTGCCGGTATCTATCAGTACCTTGAAATATAATTAAGAATTAAGAATTAAGAATGAAAGCTGCGAGGGAATAGGCTTTAGGCTGACTCTGCTTAGATTCAGGCTGTCTGTCCATTTCGTCCATTTCGTCCATACAGTCCATAAATCCTGTAAACCAGCACTTCCCCACTTCCACCCCATCTCCCTAACTTCATCCATCCCAGAACCTTCCTGCATCGCGATCCAGGATGGTTCCAGGTTGGTTCCAGGTGGGGTCTTGGGAACAAGAGGGAAGTGATTTGGAATGCATTAGTTACGAAGTGTGATTAACTATGGACAACAAGCCGAGAGGTCAAGGGGTCGAGAGGTCGAGGGGTAAAAACACAATACCAGGAAAAGAACTACAGTCTAAGCGCAGCTTAATTCTTAATTCTTCATTCTTAATTACTTAAGACTTCATTCCCTCTTTGTAAGCATAGAATTTTGCGGCTAATTCCTGATCTTGCAGCGCCAGAATCTGCACCGCCAGCAGGGCGGCATTTTTGGCACCATTTATGCCCACGCAGGCCACCGGTACTCCCGGAGGCATTTGCACGATGGAATAGAGGGCATCCACGCCATTCAAAGCTCCGGAGGCAATCGGGATTCCAATCACCGGCAAAGTGGTGTGTGCAGCGATCACTCCCGGCAAATGGGCTGCCATGCCTGCGGCGGCAATGATCACCCTTATCCCCTCGGCAGCGGCGTTGGTCGCCAGTTTCACCGTTCTCTCGGGATCGCGGTGAGCCGAGGAGACATAAAAATCGTAGCCCACGCCAAATTGGGCTAAAACGTCCAGCGCAGGCGCAAGCTTCTCTTCATCGCTGGTGCTGCCGATGATGATGCGAACGAAGGCTTGGTTCATTTGTTCATTTGTTCGGGAATAACGGTGAGCGCTTTGTGAATCTCTTTGGCGTCTGCGGCGGAGGTGAAGGCGTCCAGATTCTCGCTGTTCATGATTAATTTGGAGATGTATGAAAGCGAGAAGAGGTGCTGTTTGTCATTGTGCAGCAAGAGCATAAAGAAGATATTCACGGGCTTGTTATCCGGAGCATCGAAATCCACGCCTTCGGAAGAGCGGCCGAAGAGGATGCTGGGAGTTTTGATCTTGGAAGGATGCAGGTGCCGGGGATGAAGCAGCGCCACGCCATTGCCGATGGCAGTGGAGATCAGTTCTTCACGGGCCACCACCACTTCATAGAGCCAGCGGGCATCGCGTACCAGCTTCAGATCCTTGGCTTTTTCGCTGAGGATGCGGATGGCATCATACTTGTTTTCCGCCGAAAAATCCAAAAAGATGTTTTCGGGGCGCATATACTCTTCAAAATGGCAGATTACGCGTTTCAAAGCGAGCATTTTTTCGTCCACTTCGTTCAGATTTTCCAGCCATTCGTTTAGTGAATCTTCGTCGATCTTGACGTTTTTGCCCACTAACTTACTTTCAAATACGTTCGTAGCGATCATTTCCTGAATGACGCGCTCCGATACCTTTAACTTCTTGGCAGCATCTGCTTTAGACAAGAATTTCTTGGCCATTGAGGCCTCCTCTGTGTATCTTAATTTTTGTAAATACAGCTCTATTTTCAAGGTTTACCTTGACAAGGATACAAGCATTTTTTGGGTATGGCATAATGGTCAAGAAATTTATTAGTCCGATGCTTATTTTACTGCTCCTGAGTAGCTGTTTTTATTCGGTTTATTCAAACGCGTACCCTCATTTAAAAAAAATCAGGGTGCTGGCATTTGATAACCGCAGCACCGAATTTGCCCTGGGAGAAACGCTCATTTCCGGCCTGAATAAAGAAATCCGGGATGACGGCCGCCTGAAACTGGTAACCATCGATCCGGATTGCTCTCTGGAAGGCAGCATTGTGGCGTTCACGGAAAAAGTGTACGCCTATGACGCAGCCAATCAGGTTCAGGATTATCAAGTGCAAATGACGGTGGCAGTTACTTTCACCGATCTGGTGAAAAACCAGGTGCTATATGAAAATAAGAATCTCGTAATTAGTGAGCTATATGCAGTGTCCACCGGGGGCACCGCCAGATTCAAAACGAAAGAGGAAGCGATCGATGAAACAATCAGCAAGCTCTTCCAAACCATCATGCAAAACAGCCTTGAAAGCTGGTGAAACGGTGCGGCTAAACCGCTATCTGGCCGATTGCGGATTGGGCAGCCGGCGCAAAGTGGAAGAAATTATCACTGCCGGCCGCATAAAAGTGAATGGCAGCATTTGCACCGATCTCAGCTGCCAGATCGATCCCGGAACCGACAGCGTGGAAGCCGATGGTCAAGCGCTCTCGGTTATCACCAAAAAGATGTATCTGATATTGAATAAACCGCGTGGCTATGTGGTTTCCCAAAGCGATGAACTGGGACGGCAAACCGTTTATGAACTGCTTCCGGAAAATGCAGCGGGAATGCCCTATGCGGGACGTCTGGACAAAAACTCCGAAGGCTTGCTGCTATTTACCAATGATACGGGGCTCATCAATCAGCTTACCCATCCCAGCCACAAGGTGGAAAAAGTATATAAAGTGGATATCGACCGCCCCCTGAAACACAAGGAACTGGAATTGCTCCGCAGCGGAGTGGAAATAGAGGGAGGGATCACGCTTCCGGCCGGGGTTTATGTAAAACATGAAAGCGAAAAAAGCTGCACCCTGAAGATCGTGATCACCGAAGGACGCAAGCGGCAAATTCGGCAGATGATCGAAGCGGTAGGCGCCAAAGTGCGCAGCCTGAAAAGAGTGCAATTCGGCCCCATCCACCTGAACGATCTGCCCACAGGGCGCTGGAGAATGCTGGAAATGATGGAAGTGCGCGCCCTCTTCAGCGAAAAAACCAAAGGACTTAGCTCCAAACAGAGTAATAAAATAAGGAAAGCAATATCTGACCCGGCCAAACCACAAATAAGGAAAGAGAAATAGATGAAATTAGCATTGATCGGACTTCCCAAAACCGGCAAGACCACTATCTTCAACGCTTTAACCAAGAGTGAGCATAATACGGATAAATACGCGCCACCGGCTTCAGAACCAAATCGCGGCATCGTGAACGTGGCAGATGAACGCATCGCGCCTTTGGTGGAGATGTATAAGCCAAAAAAGACGGTGTATGCCACCATCGAATACCACGATTATCCCGGAATCTTTGGAC
>JAGOGT010000086.1 GCA_017996595.1 Candidatus Cloacimonadota bacterium | reverse complement strand
GCTTTGGAAAGCGCCGCTCCCCTTCACCCCCTCTACTTTACGGCGCTTTGGAAAGCGCCGCTACCTTTTTATGCACTTTGGAAAGCGCTGAACATGCGGTGCCCATGCGACCACCGGGCGATTGCCCGGGCATCGCATGGTCATCTCCTGAAAAAGGACTTTGGATAAGTGCTGTTTGTCCTGATTAGCCTCTTTGGCTAAACTAGCACCGATTTTACTACTTTCCAAGCGCTTCCATACATCCACCCAGGCGAAAGCAGCGCTGCCTCCGGAGAAGCTCATGTGAATTTCATACGAGGGTAATGGATGGCTCTAGATTTTTTTTGTTATAGCATTGTAATGAAGATTAAAATGGCGGATTGGAATCTGCCACTACGCCAGGCAGGATCAGCGTGAAGGTGCTGCCATGATTCAGGCGGCTGCTTACTTTTATCTCTGCCTTGATGATCTTGCAGAATTCTTTTACCAGCACCAAACCCAGTCCGCTGCCCGGTTCCTGATTGGTGCCGATGCTGCGTTCATTTTTATCGAGGGCAAATATCCTTTCCAATTGCCTGCGGGAGATGCCGATGCCCTTGTCGATAACGGACACTTTCACTTTTTCGGCATCACGCAGAAGCGCAATCTCAACTCGCGTGCCCGGATAGGAGTACTTAATGGCGTTGGAAATCAGATTGCGCAGAATGCTGGAGAGCAGCCTGGCATCCATATATACAAAAACTTCGAGATCGGGAGAAAATACCATGGTGATATTTTTGGAGCCATAGTAAGGCCGGAAATGCTCCAGAACGTTCATAATGAGACGGTGCAGCGAAATCTTTTCTTCCTGGATGCGGATATGGCCGGTTTGCACCCTGGCCCAATCCAGCAGATTTTCCAGCAGCGAATAGATACCCTTGGCCGCATGATTGATCTGATTGACAAAGGATAGCATTTCCTCACCGGAGAAACTGCTGAAATTAGAGCTGAGAAATTCCGCAAGGGAGATGATGGCATACACAGGATTCTGGAGGTCATGGGCAATCAACGAAAAAAAACGATCCTTGGCCGCGTTCATATCTTTCATTTCCTGTGCCGCCTGTTTCAGATCCACCTCCAGCTTTTTATATACCGTGATCTCCGCGATATATCCATCCAGGTAAAGCACTTCTCCCTGGTTATCATATATGGCATTGCCTTGTTCCCACACCCAGGCCATACTGCCGTTCTTTTTTGTGATGCGATATTCCAGAACAAACTGCCGGTGAAGCTCAATTGCTGTATCGATCCTTTTACGAATGTACTCTTGATCTTCGGCATGGATGAGACTGGTGAAGGAGCGAATCTTATTTCCCAGAAGTTCGCTGATGGCATATCCGGTGATATTTTTGCATCCTTCAGACATGAAGATCATGGTGTAATCGTCATCATTCTGGCAGCGATAGGCTATTCCCGGTAAATTGTGCAAAAGATTGGCCAGCATGGATGGATTCTGCTTCGCATCCAGCATTACGGCAGCCTCTAAGGCAGATTTTGAAGTCTTGTCACACATAAAATCCCAGTGCATCCAAGGGGAAATCATGTCAATAGAATCTTGCGGGGAATGGTTGTATCGCACGCTGATGCGATATAGTGCCGAAGCTTGTGTCGCACGCCGATGCGATTTAATGTTCATCTACTGCCAAACAAAGAATTTGACAAGAATGCCCTTTACAAAAGACTGGCTTGAATTCGATAAATGGATGGGCTGAGAAAACTGCTTGGCGATCCGTTCGGCATGTTAATTTAATTGCAGGAGAATAGATTATGCCTCTTACAGGCAATGGCTCCATTGTGGATAACGATGCGAACCTTTGATATCATAATACCATATCTGAAGAAGAGTTACGCGCAGATCGCGGGTGGCATTATCATGCTGATCCTGGTGGATGCAGTGCAATTAGCTGCGCCCAAGGTGATGCAATATGCCATCGATCATATTCAGGCACGCACTATCGATGAAAAAGGCCTGGCGTGGATTGGGCTGATCATCTTTGGCATGGCCATTGCAGTGATGATCCTGCGTTTCTTTTGGCGGATACTGATTATCGGCAATTCGCACAAGATCGAGCAAGGCCTGCGTCAGGACTTTTATAATCACCTCTTAAAGCTCTCGCAGAATTTTTTTAACCGCAGCAAAACCGGTGACCTCATGGCCTATGCCATAAACGATCTGAATGCGGTGCGGATGCTTTTTGGGATGGGTCTTATCGCCGCCATGGATATCATTTTCATGACCATTGCCTCCTTCTCGTTCATGGTTTCCATCAATTGGCGCCTAACCCTTTTGGCCATCATCCCCATGCCTTTTCTCAGCCTCACCATTCGCTATTTTGGGCGTAAGATGCATAAGCGTTTCGGCGCAGTGCAGGAAAGCTTTGCCACCCTTAGCGGTAGAGTTCAGGAAAGCATTTCCGGCATCAGGATCGTGAAGGCTTTCAATCAGGAACCCGCAGAGCTGGAAAAGATCGATGAAGTTTCCCGGGATTTTGTGCAGCAGAATATGGCCCTGGCGAAGATATCAGGCGTGTTCCATCCCTTTATGGGCTTTGTGATCAGCATCAGCATTATCATCACCCTCTTTTTTGGGGGACGTGCCGCAATCCGTGGTGAAATCAGCATTGGCGGCTTTATCGCCTTCTTCCAGTATCTGGGGATGCTGGTGTGGCCGATGATCGCCATTGGCATGATCGTGGATATGTTCCAGCGCGGCACCGCTTCACTGAAACGCCTTAATGAGATTTTCAGCGAAAAGCCAGAAATAGATGACAGCCAGGCCAGGGAAAGCATTACAGAGCTGAAAGGCAGCATTGAAATGAAAGAGCTGAAGTTCCGCTATGCAGAGGGGCTGCCGGAGATTTTCAAAGGCTTCAGCACCAGTATATCTGAGGGTAAAACCCTGGCCATCGTAGGCCCCACCGGATGCGGAAAAACCTCGCTGATCGAGCTTCTGGTGCGGATTTATAATCCTCCGCAAGATTCCATCTATATCGATGGTAATGAAATTCACACTATCCCCCTGAAAGTGCTGCGCAGAGACATGGTTCTGGTGCCTCAGGATATTTTCCTCTTTTCCGATACCATCGCCAATAACATCCGTCTGGGCAATCCCGAAACCGCGGATGAGGAAGTTTATGAAGCAGCCCGTTCCGCTCAGGTTTATGATGAAATAATGGAATTTGACCATCAATTTGCCACGATGATCGGAGAGCGGGGCATCACCCTTTCCGGAGGCCAAAAACAGCGCGTAGCCATAGCCCGTGCCTTGCTCAGCGATCCTAAAATCTTGATATTGGACGACGCCCTTTCTGCAGTGGATACCAAAACCGAACGCTACATCCTGGAACGACTGATCGAACTGCGCAAAGGGAAAACCACGTTGATCATTGCGCATCGTATCTCTTCCATTCAGCATGCGGATAAAATCATCGTGCTCAGCGATGGAAACATCGCCGAACAAGGCAATCACCTTGAGCTGATCGCCAAAGGCGGCATGTATCACGATCTATATGAGAAGCAAAGAATCCGGGCCAGACTGGAAGGAGAAGAAGAATGATGCACGGTGGTGGTGGTGGCCGTGGCGGAGGATTCTCCAGCGATGACCTGAAAGGGAATATCTACGATCGCCGGCTATACGGCAAAATGCTAAGATATCTAAAGCCCTATCTGAAATGGGTGGTATTGTCATTTTTACTGCTGATGATGATTTCTGGAGCGGAAGTGGTGCTGCCCCTGGTGCAACGCTCTGCTATCGACGATTATATCGTATCGGATAAATCTATTGCGTTCTTTAGCGATGCAGAGGCTTACCAGGATTTCCATGAACGCTATCATAAGCTGAAATTTAAAGAATATACTTATAAGCAAACGCACTTCATTGTGCTGGGGCCAACCGACAAGAACAAACTGAACCGCAGCGATCTGGACAGCATGCTCGCCCGGGGCATGATCAGCTCCAATACCGTGTATCTGGTTTCCGATAAAGCCAGGCACGTGGCAATCTTACAGAAATATCTGCAAGAGAATCCGAATCCCGAACAGAACGTACTGAATTTGTCAGGCTGGTTCAGGATCGGCGCTTCCACTATTGCCGTGCCCAAATCGGAGCTAAACAGCATGCCGCGTTCCGAACGTTTGGCCGTACGCAGCGAAGCTTCCAATAAGCTCCTCATTCTGGCCCTGATATTCTTCCTGATTATCAGCATGCGCTTCGTTACCAACTATTTCCAGACTGTGGTAACCTCATATTTCTCCCAGAATGCCATGAAGGACCTGCGCCACGATGTATTTGCCCACCTGCAGAAAATGCCTACGCAGTACTTTGACCAGAATCCCGTGGGCAGATTGGTAACCAGGGTTACCAATGACATCCGGGCCATCGATGAGATGCTGGCCAATGGCGTGATCACCATTATCCAGGATGTGATTCTGATCATCACTCTGGTGGTGCTGATGCTGGTGCTGAATTGGCAATTGGCTCTGGTTAGCTTTGGCATCCTGCCTTTCGTGATCTGGGTGATAATCATCTACCGCAGCAAAACCAGGGTTATCTACCGTGAAGTACGGCGGCTTCTGGCCTCGCTGAATGCCACCCTTGCGGAGCATATTGCAGGGCAGAAGATCATCCAGCTCTTCAATCAGTATTTCCACAAGCGCGATGAGTTTTCCGACGTCAATAAGAAGCACTATCAAGCTTCCATAAAGCAGATCCGGCTCTTTGCCTTTTTCCGTCCCATTATCCATGTGTCTTCGCAGATCGCCGTTGGTATCATTGTATGGTATGGCGGCGGACAGATATTGCACAATATCATCACCATCGGGTTGCTGATGGCCTTCACGCAATACATCAGCAAGCTCTTTGAGCCTATCAATGATTTTGCCGAAAAGTTCAATATCCTCCAGGGTGCTCTGGCCGGAGCGGAAAGAATCTTCGATCTGATGGATATGAAGCCGGATGATTACCGGGAAGGACTGCATAAAGGCCTGAAGATGGAAGGCGAGATCGAATTTGAGAACGTGTGGCTGGCTTATAATAACGACGAATGGGTTCTTAAAGACGTATCCTTCAAGATCAAACCTGGAGAGAAGATTGCCCTGGTTGGCCATACCGGCAGCGGTAAAACCTCCATCGTGAATCTACTGCTGGGCATGTATCCCTATCAAAAGGGTCATATCCGCATAGATGGCAAAGACCTTGGCAGCTATTCCCTGCAGGACATCCGTGCCAATGTGGGAATAGTGCAGCAGGATGTATTCATCTTCTCCGGAAATATTAGAGACAATATCGCCTTGAATAATAAAAAACTAAGCGACGATGAGATTAAGCAAGTAGCCAAATACGTTAATGCCGACCGATTCATCAGTAAACTGCCTGCAGGTTACGATGAACCCGTAATGGAGCGTGGAGCTACTCTCTCCACCGGTCAAAGGCAACTGATCGCCTTTGCCAGGGTGCTGGCCTACGATCCCAGCATCTTTATCCTGGACGAGGCCACTTCCAATATCGATACCGAAACCGAGATTCTGATCCAGGATGCACTTAGCAAACTGATCGAGAACCGCAGCTCCATTATTATTGCCCATCGTCTTTCCACTATTCAGCATGCCGATCGCATTTTGGTGCTGCACAAGGGTCAAGTAGTTGAAGAAGGATCACATTACGAGCTGCTGGACAAGCGCGGATTGTATTACGACCTGTACCGCCTGCAATATACTTAGGTAG
>JAGOGT010000085.1 GCA_017996595.1 Candidatus Cloacimonadota bacterium | reverse complement strand
CTCATACACAGCGGTAACGTTATGCCCGGCACCCAGTTCTCCGGCGTCTTTGGTATCGTCCTTGAAGTCTTCTTTATTTAAGAGACGATTTTCATAGCCGATGAGGCGATAGGCCTTCACGTGGGCAGGATTGAATTCCACCTGCAGTTTCACGTCCCTGGCAATGGTGTAGAGCGTGGAAACCATTTCGTTCACCAGCACCTTTTTGGCTTCGTGGATGGTGTCGATGTAGGCATAATTGCCATTGCCCTTATCCGCCAGGAGTTCCATCTTGTTATCCTTGTAGTTGCCCATGCCGAAGCCCAGGACGGTAAGATATACGCCGTTATTGCGATTTTCTTCCACCAGCCCGGTAAGATGCGCATCGGAAGAGGCTCCCACATTGAAATCGCCATCGGTGCAGAGGATAATGCGGTTGTTGCCACCGGTGACGAAGTTTTCTCTGGCAGTTTTGTAGGCAAGTTCGATGCCCGCTCCGCCTGCTGTGGAACCTCCAGCCTGCAATTGATCCATGGCAAGGCGGATATTGCTTTTGTTATCACCGGTAGTGGAAGGCAAAACCAGGCCTGCGGCACCCGCATAAACTACGATGGCCACGCGATCCCTGGATCGGAGATTATCGATCAGCAGACTTAGCGATTCCTTCACCAGAGGTAGCTTCTGAGGAGTATTCATGGAGCCGGAAACATCGATCAGGAATACCAGATTGGAGGGTGGTGCGGCATCCAGATTCAGCTTTTTCCCCTGAATACCGATATGCACCAGATTGCGCTTTTGATTCCAGGGGCATACTCCCATCTCGGTATAAACTTCGAAGGGATGCTTGCCCTCAGGCTGAGGATAATCGTATTCGAAATAATTCACCAGCTCTTCAATGCGTACGCTCTTGGGTTCCGGCAGCATGTTGTTCATCAGCATCCTGCGGATATTGCTGTAATTGGCAGTATCCACATCGATGGAAAAGGTGGAAAGCGGCTCATCCAAAGGACTGTGGAACATATTGGGAGTTATCGCGGTGTAATCCTCAGTGCTATTGGGGGGGATAGATACATTAGGTTGGGAGTATGGCATAAAATAAACAGGCTTGGATCCTGCCATGTCTTGTTTGGCATGCACAGCACTACCTGCTGAAGTAGAGTATATATTACCGATTTGGGATAATGCTTGCTCATAGGCTGCCATATCCACATCGTTAGTCCCTAATTCATCGGTGATCATGGGAGCAGGTTTCAGCCTGATATCCAGCTTGGTGGTTGTTCCGCTGCTAACCTTCACATTCTCCTTTTTCCAGGGTTCATACAAGGGGTCGTTGACTTCCACCGTATATTTTCCCGGAGGTAAATTGCCGATCTTGAAGGCACCCTTGTCATCAGTGATGGCTTTGCCGATCTGAATATTATTCTGAAGGCAGCTTACCTCAATCTGCGATATACTCAGCTTCATCTCTCCGGTTTCGCGAACTGTGCCGCTGATCGCACCGGTTTTCACATCCTTGGCTGCACATAGCAGAACCACTATCAGGACAAGCACCAGGATTAGTCTGGTTTTCATAATTCCTCCCGGGGATATTGTTAGCGCTATATAGTGCATCAAGCTAAATCAGTCAAGGATTTTTAGACGGCAAAAAGTTTTTCTTGACAGGCAATGCTAAATTTAACATAAAGCACTACTCGTACTGATGAGGAAAATTCGTGAAGAAAAGTTTGGTTCTATTTGCCATCATAGGTTTTTTGTTTGGAGGATGCAGCGACATGACTCATCCCGATATGCAACAACTGTATCCCGAATATACAGTTAAGCACAGCAACGAGATGGGTGGCTGGATTTTGGGCGATTTGAAAGGCGATGGCAAGGATCAAATCATCACTACCGATAACAATCAGATTGGTTTGTATGGCATCTACGTGGCAGGGCAGGATGGCAAGATCTTTTCGCAGATCAATCTCCGCAATAAAGTGCGCGGAATGAGGGTGATAACCGATGCCAGCACCCAAACCAGGTGGCTGTTCCTAAGTTTTAATGATCAGCACAGAGTGATGCTTTCCGCCTTCAAATATACCTGGGGTTCGCCGCTGAAGCGTGAAGATAAATCCTTCGAAGCCATTGTCCGCACCGACCGTAATGTGGGTAATAACCAGGTGGAATATTTCGCCCTGATCTATCCTGAATTTATCGAGGATATAGATAAAGACGGACGACAGGAACTGGTATGCAAGATGCTGGATGGTTTTACTGCCAATCCCCGTGGCCTGGTGGTATTTGATCTGGCCAGCGGAGTGATCAAGTGGCGTTATGATAGCGGCTGCAATCTTTCCACCGTGCTCTTTGATGATTTTGATAGAGACGGCCGCAAGGAATTTGTCATCAGCACCATGGCCATGAAGAATACTGCTGAAGTCAGAAACGATCTGAGTGATTTTAATGGCTACAGCTTCGTGCTATCCAACACCGGCCAGAAGCTATTTCAGCAGGAGGAATTCAGCGACTACGGGCAATGCAATTTAGATGCTGCAGATGCCGATCAGAACGGCAAGCCGGAGATCTACAGTTTGGTAACCACCTGGGGTCCCGATGCCGGGCAAAACCGCATTTCGGTATTGGAGTGGGATGGAACGAAGCTGAAACTCATCCGCAGCCGTGATCTGGGTCCCAGCCTGGAGCGTAGCCAGAATATCGATTTCGTGCTGCGTAAAGATAAGGATGCGGCTTACCGGGTGATTCTGAACGACAGTAATAAAAAGCTGCTGGTGATGGATGATAAGCTCAATGAAATAAGCCATAAATACAGTTCCAATATCGATATTATCTACGAGATTAAAGACCTGAATCGCGATGGCAGCAAAGAACTGCTGGTGGGAACCAAAGATGGCTATGTTGAGGTGCTGGGTAGCAATTTCAAGCGCCTGGCAAGGCTGAAGAATCCTTTTTCGGCAAATCAAAATTCCTATGTGTATCTGCTGAATCGCGGCGCTGACAGCACCCCTCTGATCGCGATTTGCACTTCCCGGGAAATAAGGCTATATCAGCTGAAAAACCAGGCTTTGGGGATTTTGTTATGGGAATTATACCTTCATTACGCCTGGCTGCTCTCTTTCCTGCTGCTGCTGATTATTGCCTTTTTGCTAAATGGCCTGCGTATCTCTGCCAAGTATTTTCGTAATGGCTTCAATGTTCCCGGATTGGGATTGATCTATGTCCGCAGGCTAAACAAGATCGCGCTGATTAATCAAACAGCCTGGGCTCAGGCCGATATAGCCAAAGATTCAGATTGCAAGGATCTGAAGCTCAGCTTCCCTTATCTGCATAAGCTGCTGCAGGTTTTTGCGGAAAGCAAGCCGGACCGCACCACGATTACCGCAACTTTATCCGAATTCAGCTCCATCCGCTATCATATCACCATGATCAATATTCCCCATCTGGTGCGCACGGATTTGATCTGCTTTGTTCCCGTGGTGGGTGAAGGTGATCAGGAAGGGGATAAAACGCAATGGGCAGATACCGCCAGAAGGCTTTCGCATCACGTGCGCAGGCATATCACCAATATCCTGCTGGCACTGGACGTGATGAATGATAAGAGCGATGAAACCGAGAATAATTACCGGCAGATCATCCGCGACGAGATCGAGAAAGTGCGCATCTTTACCCATTCCTTCCAGCGCTTCACCGAAATGAAGAATTACGATCTGCAATTGCAGGATATCATTCCTTCGGTGGAACACTGCCTGGCCAATTGCCGCATTCCCGATAATATCAAGCTGCTGAAGAACTGGACGCTGAATTCCATTCATGCGCAGATTGAGCCCATCCGCTTCGAGGAAGCCCTCTTGAATATTATCAATAATGCCATCGATGCCATGCCCCTGGGAGGTACGCTGCAGATTCTGGTGAAGGAAATGCCGCCCTCAGCTTCGCACTTTAACAATCTGAAGGTATTGGTGGAGATCGAAGATTCCGGTCCCGGAATTCCCCATAAATACCTGGAAGATATCTGGAAACCATTCTTTACCACCAAGCAATCCGGCACCGGGATCGGCATTCCGGAAAGCAAAAAAATCATCGAATCAATGGGAGGGACCATGGATCTTCACAGTGAAGAAGGAATAGGCACCACCGTGTCATTCTGGCTGAAAGGAAGTGCCAGTGAGTAAGATCAGAATTCTGCTGGCAGATGACGACCACGTGTTTCTGAAGCTCACCAGAGCGCTGCTTAGCAAGGAAGGCTATGAAGTGATCTGCGCCGATAATGTGGAAGCTGCGGATGAATTGCTGCACCAGGATCACTTTGATATCATGATGCTGGATATGTGTTTTCCGGCGCTGCACGATGGCTTTGGGATGCTGGATAGGGTGCATCTCAGCCACCCTGCCTTGCCAGTGCTGATGATCTCTGGAAGTGGCAACATCCCGGATGCGGTGCTGGCAATCAAGAATGGAGCTACGGATTTCATCGAAAAACCCCTGGATAGCGGCTATCTGCTGCTGAGGCTGAGGCGTCTAGGCGATTCCATTCAAATGAGCGATCAGATGCGTTCCCTGCAGCTTACCGCCATTGGCATGAAGGGAAATTCCAAGCCGATGCAGGCAGTGTATCAAGACATTATCAAGGCTTCGGAATATACCTGTCCGGTGCTGATCACAGGTGAAACGGGAGTAGGTAAAGAACTGGCGGCCAATGCGGTGCATCGCCTCAGCAGATTCAGCGCGGTGAATATGGTTACCATCAATTGTGCCTCCATTCCCAAAGAACTCTTTGAATCGGAACTATTTGGCTATGAGCGGGGAGCTTTCACGGGTGCGCAAAATGCCCACAAAGGCTATTTCGAATTTGCGGATGGCACCAGCTTCTTTCTGGACGAAATCAGCGAATTGCCCATGGAAGTGCAGGCCAAACTGCTGCGCGTGATCTCTGAGGGTGAAATTCAAAAGGTGGGCGGCACCATCAGCAAGATCAATACCCGCATCATCAGCGCTTCCAATCAGGATCTCTTTGTTTTGGCAGAAGTAACAAAATTCCGCAAAGACCTGCTCTACCGCCTGAATACCATCCATATTCAGATTCCGCCGCTCCGTGAGCACCTGGAGGATATTCCCGTGCTGGCCGAATACCTGATTTCGCAATTCTGCTCCAGATCGGAAATCACCCCCATCCCGATTTCTGCTCAGGCGATATCCTGGCTTTGCGAACAGCCCTGGCCGGGAAATGTGCGCGAACTGAAGAATACCCTGGAAAGAGCGGTAATTTTTACCAAGAACGACGAACTTGGCGTGGTAGATTTTACCACGGCCAATGTGAGGCCTGCTACAGGCAAATCTCAATCTTATCGGGAGGTCATTCAGGCCTTTGAAAAGGCGTTTTTGGAAAAAGCTTTAGAGGCAAATCATTGCAGCATAAGCAAAACAGCAAAAGCCCTGAATATGGATAAATCAAACTTAGCCAAGAAAATATCTGCACTGGGGATAAATGTAATCCCCACTTAACCCACTTTTTGGCTGTTTTTCCCATTTTGCCCGTGGTAGATTTCACCACGGGCACTTTTTTTGCAGATTCATAACAGCTATATTTAACATGCTTATAACTTTTTTTCCCGGTTTGGCACAAGTCCTGCTCCTATATGTATTCGACTCTCAACTACACGGACATTCCAGTGGGATCTGTTGGCCGGGTCTGCAGGTCAGGGCCTGTAGGCGGGGCTGTGGGTAAGTAGGATCTGTGGAACCTCAACCGTTGAATAGCTTGAAGCACGCTGTACTTCTAACTCCCTTTGGAAGTGCAGCGTTTTTTTT
>JAGOGT010000084.1 GCA_017996595.1 Candidatus Cloacimonadota bacterium | reverse complement strand
CCGTAGCCTGGTTCAAAAAAGCTTCGGGGTCTTTCAGGTTATCCATGTGCCAGGTGCTTTTCCCCGCGGTGGAAAGATCCCAATCGCGCTCAAAAGCCAGGCTGCTGCGGCTGAAACCCTTCGTGGAGAGCATCTCTTCCAGTTGCTGCCATTCCTGGTTTTGCAAAATTTGATAATCCTGATCAGGGGTTTCCTGAGGAACGAAATCATCGAATTGCGCCCGTAGCAGGCTAAATGCCCCAAGGCAGATGAGTAGGGAGAGCATCGTCAATTTATTCATTTATTTTCCTTTGTTGCCGGCAAGATTCCTCAGATAAGCATCCAGGATGGCGATCAAGGATGACTTAAGGTATGATCCAGGATGGTTCCTGGTTGGGGGTGGGATGATACTATTTAAGAAGAGTTTCCGCAGCGCATTCACAATCGTATCCGTGGATTCCATGGCTGCGATGCAATTGTGGCCGTGTTCTTTTAGCAACCGCGCCACTTCCCGATGCTGCGGGACCAGGGCCAAAATCGGTCGGCCACAACGCAGATATTCAAAAACCTTGCTGGTGAGGGTGCCTTCGGGGCTGCTGCTATTGATCACTAAAAGCAGAGCGTGCGCCGAGAGCATTTCCTGCAAAGCCAGGTTGTGGGGCAAGGCGGGATTAATATTAACCAGATGTGCCACAGAGCTTTGTTCTATTTCCAGATAGGTTTCGCGGAAGTAGTTGCCATAGAGACGCAGTTCAAAACCCGAAGGCAATTCGTGCCTGGCCTCCAGAATCGCGATGGCCTGCAAAAGGTGCTTCAGGCTGCGGCGGGCATACATGGCTCCAAAATAGGCAAGAATAAAGCTATCCGGGCTAAGGGGACGGGGCTTCAGGCCTATAAAATCCGCTTCGTCGTGGCCGTTGTACATCACCTGCAGCTTGCCTTTTACCAGCTCGCCGTAGGATTTTTCCAGGGAAGCAGCGATCCCTTTAGTGGCACACACGATTCCTGCGGCATCCTTCATTACCAGGCACTCGCAGCGCTCTGCCAGCATGCGGTTAAAGCGGCTGCCATGCAGATCATAATCGCTGAGAGTGGTCCAGAAATCACGCCAATCCAGCACGTAGGGAATGTTTTTGCTTTTGGCGATGATCCGCGCTCCCAGAGATGAGGAAAAGGGACCACAGGAGCAAAAAACCAGATCGTAATCCTCTTCCGAAACCGCTTTACGTCCCGCTTTGATGAGAGGTGGCAGCCAGCCTACCTTGTCATCCAGAGGATAAAGGCGGCGAATAAGGAGCTTCAGTTTTTCGGGAGTTTGGCGGTAAAGAGATTGGGAAAGCTCGCCTTTGCCCAGAATCTTTCGCTGCAGCGCCATGGGATCGAGCGAAGCGGTGCGGATGATACGGCGTTGACGGCACTGCGCTACAAGGCTTCTATCGTGATTGGCATATTCGATATCGCCCACGGTAAGCACATCAATCTCATGTCCCAGTTCGCTAAGGTATTTTACTGTTTTTTGGTTACGGATCGCTGCCGGACCGCCCAAGGGGGGATAAAAGTAGCTGATATAGAGGATGTTCATCGCTGCATGGCCCGGGAGATGGCCGCAAAGATTTGAGGTTCCAGAGCTTCCCAATTGAAGCGGGTGGCAGATACATCCAAACAGCGTTTGCTCATGGCCTGATATTCAGTTTCATCCAGGCGCAGCATTTTGCTGATGGTGGCGGCAATATTGCGGGCGTGATAGGAGGTTAAAACCCCCAGTTTGTTGTATTCGATGAGGGCTTTCATCTGCGGAGTTTTGATGGTGATCACGGGTAAGCCGGCAGAAAGATACTCCAGCACTTTTAGCGGAATGGAAAGCCGGAACCTGCGACTGTGCGGATTGAAGAGCCAGAGCCCGTAGCGGCAGCGCTTCAGCAGCAGTCCGATCTTTTCCGCAGGAATCCATTGCTGGTAATAAATCACGGTATTCAGGTTATAATCGTTGATGCTGCGGTTAAATTCAGCTTCCACTTTGGGATCGAAGAATTTGCCCAGAATGAGGATTTTCAGCTCTGGAAAGTAGTGCTTCAAAAGGGTTGCCACCTTCATAATCTTGAAGATGCCACGCTGGGCGGTGAGACCTCCGGCATAGATGAGATCAAAACGCATCTCACAAAGCTGCGCCAGCGCTCCGGGTGTGTCGCAGGCATAATCCCACACGTTTTTCACCGGGTAATTGGGCAGCACGGTTCCCCTTTGGGCTTTATCCGCTCCCAGAAGTTGATTCAGGATATCCTGATTCACCGAAAACACGCCATCGGCAATTCGTTGCAGGTATTTGAGGCCCGCCAGATAAGCCAGCTTGGCCAGAGGGCGAAGGAAGAAGGGAAAACGCTCGGCATAGGCATCGGCATAAAACTCGTGCACATCGAAGATCACGCGGCAATTCAGCTTGCGTTTCAACACTCTGGCAATCAGCAAGGTAAGCGGTTCCACGCAGATCACCAGATCGGGCTTTAGTTTCAGCGCTTCATTCTGGATGTGCTTCAATGCCGGACGTGGAGAATCGGGCTCCACCACGATCTGATAGGGATTATGCTCGCTATTGGGCAGACCGGTAGCCGTAATCAGCCACACCTGATGCTGCTTGGCCAGGCTGATGGCCAGCTTGTAATAGAGCCGCACATCGCTAGCGGGATGGGCATTGGAGATAATGCAGATTTTCACCGCGGAATCCTCAGGGAAGCCTGTCCCACAGGCCTTCGAACATTTGCCAGGCTCCGTCCTTCTTCAGCAACGTGATGCAGCGCATCGCATTGTGTGAATCTTGTTTAACCGCTTCAGCCCATGCGGGCAGCAGCAGATAGTTAACGGGGGGAGTGGCGGATTGCTGATAGCCAAGCCAGAGGAACTCCAGATTTGCCTCTTTGAGCTTATCGGCAGTTCGGAGGCTGTTTTCCTGATCAAAATTTCCAATTACAATCAGATTGTGGGCATCCAGCATTTCATCGTTTATCATGGCCAGGATCTGGGAATCAGCCTGCTGCCACTTTCGGGGATAATCATTCGCCATGATATTGATTACCAGGGAATCGCTATCGGCACCAATTACATTCTGCATAAAACGGGTATCGCTATCGGACACGCGATAGCCGAAATGCAGATAAGCATTCTGGGCTTTAAACCGGGTTTGATGCCAGCCATTGCCAAGATATTCGAAACGGTTCACCAAGGGATAGAAAGTGCCTTCCACATTGCGGCAAAGGGTAAGCTGTTCCTCTCCGGCATGAATGGGGAGGCCTGAATCATCGGTGATTCTTAGCTTCAGAAGCGCTTCCTTGCCCTCATCACTTTCTGAGCGATCTTCCCACTTGCGCTGCACCACGTTATAATATTCCCAATCGCCATCCACAAAAACCGTGACCAGATCGGGCAAACGCGTGTAATCCGCAGGAATGCCATTAGCCCGCAGCATGCTGCAAGCCATAATCCTGAACTGGTAATTGCTCAGGTATTTTTGCCGGGTAGCCAGATGCAAGGGCAGCAAGCCGGACAGGGCTTTAGCCGGCTTGAGCTTATGCTTTTTGTGCAGCAAAGCCATCAGCCGGGCTACCTTTTCTGCAGGAGTGCCCTCTGCCACAAGATACGCTTCCGGATAGAGCCGGGCATTCCCCTTGTCATCAATCCAGGGCTGGGAAAGTTCCTCATAAAACACCGTGGGTGAAAGCAGGATGAGATCTTCATCTGCACCGTGCAGATTGGGCTTTTGCTCAGTGTAAAAACTATACAGCGCCCGGAATTGATCCGCATCAGCCTGCCACAAGAACTTGGGATCAGAGCCCAGCAGCATCTCACAAAAATCCGGATCGATGCTGCGATAGTGTTTCAGAAAATCCGCAAAGGCCGGCCAATTCCCCCTGCAGGCATGGGCAACAGCCAGAGTAAGGCTATCCGCAGTGGGGCTGATATTTTCATTGGCAAGTTTGCGGAAAGCGTCCTGCTTATCGTTCCAAAGCTGTTTTTCGGTCTTAACCGCATTTTGATAAGCTTCCGGCTGCTTATCCCAGGTCATGGGATTTCCCGGATACTTGAATTGCACCTCGGCAGAAGGGAGAAATCCTTCCTTCAAAACCACCTCGATATTCAGCTCCTGCTCTTCATTTGAGGGCACAAATTCCTGGGCCTGAGTTCCTGCCTGATATATCGAAAGATAAAAGGCACCGCGGCCACAACTGAATTCCAGATAGCCTTTATCGTCTGTGGTGAGATAGCATAGGGCGCGCAGAGAACCCCAATTGAACACCATGGGTATCACCGTAGCTTTCGCAGCCGGTTTGCCATCCTGCTTCAGCACCTTCAGTTTTAGCTTGCGGGTGCGTTCTTTGGCATAGTTACGCGTGGAATTGATCAGCGTATCGTAGGTTCCTTTGGAAAGAACTTCGTCATTTTCAGCCGCCAGAGAGCCATCGGCAAGGATCATCACAGTTTTATCGATCATGCCGCTAAACCAGGTTTGATCCGGATACCAGGCCGCATCCATATCGCCAGTATAGTGCCAGGCTCCATCCAGGAATACTTCCGCCCAGGCATGATTATTATCCATGTGTGCCCACCAGGGTGTGGAGGCAGGCCGGGAAGGCAATCCCACCGTTCGGGCTGCTGCCACAAAGAGAATCTGCATCTCTTCGCAACGTCCGATCAGGGAGCGCTGCGTGATATCCAGCGGGTTTTGATCGCGTCCGGAGGTTTGCTGGAATTGCAGACGCGAAACGCACCACAAGGCAGTGGCCCGGAATCTGTCCAAAAGCACGGGATTACTATCCAATACTTCCTGCAAACCGTCTTCCAGCATGGCTTGACGGTAAGGAGTGATAGCTTCATCGGAAACGCTCTGCCTGGCGATGTAGGAAAGGAAGAACTCAGGTGAATAGCTGAAGTTCTCCTTTTCCAGCAGCTTAGCTACTGCCAGGTAATTGCTAAGCACTGCTTCGGGTGCAGCAGCGGCCAGATTCACATTGCTTTCATAGGCCAGAAGGTAGGCCATCAGCAAGTCAGGATGCTTCCCCAACAGCTTTTGATAGCCAAGGCGTGATTCCGGGGGCAGGATTTTGATGTTGCTTTGGGCTTTGCTTTTCAGCTTCTTAAAAAGATCGGGATTGCCGCGGGAAGTATAGGCAGAGGGCAAAGCCGCCAGATTTCCCAGCACGAAAAACAGGATGAACAACAGATACAGCTTCTTCATATCAGATCAGTTACCTCATATTTGCATTCAGGTATGGTACATAAGCAGTTACATCGCGATCCCCATGCGCTCACCGGGCATTTGCATGGGCGTCGCATGGGGATCGCATGGGCAGCAAGATGGAAAAGTGCCGGTTTCATGATTGGTTGCCCTATTTGAATATAATCCATAAGCAATATATATTATATGGGTTTAGCACTCGTAGAGGGTTTCATACATTTCACCGGGTTTCATATATCCAATTTTCTTTACATGCATTTCGTAGAGCACATAGCCGGGATCGTGGGCATCATGAAAATAGTCATAGATGAAGGGGGCAAAATCGGCTACTGCTTTTTTCAGGCCATGATCGCTAACCGCCTGCATTATCCCGCTGCCCCTGAGGTATCCGGTATTCCCTTCGCCGGGAATGAGGAGCATAAATTCGGCGTGGGGATTGGCTTTCAGCTCAGTGGTTTTATGGTCAGTAGCGCCTGTAGCAAAGAAGAAGCGCTCTTGATACAGTATCATGGTCATGGGACGCACGCGGGGCTTTTCTCCCTCGCAGGTGGCTAAACTAACGCACTGAAGCTTCTTCAGCAGCGCACAAATCTCTGGCTTCATGGTGTACTCC
>JAGOGT010000083.1 GCA_017996595.1 Candidatus Cloacimonadota bacterium | reverse complement strand
TGCGTTTTCCAGCGAACCGCCTTTGATGAGGCCCTTTTCCTTCAGGTATAAAATTTCATTGATGAAGCAGAAGGTGCGGGCTCCGGCAAATTCCTTTTCGTAATATTCCATGCTGGGCAGCCAGGTGTATTGCGTACCCAGATAGGGATGCTTGTAGTCGATCATGAAGGTGATTTTCAGTTCGTTTGAGGGCACGATCACCACGTCCACATTGTCTTCCGGGGCGGAGAAACTGATGGGTGCGTCCAGTTCGAAAAAGATGCGTTCGCTATCTTGCTGCACTCTGCCACATTCTTTCAGCAGATTCAGGAAAACGATGGGTGAGCCGTCCGCCACGGGAGCTTCGGGTCCATCGATTTCGATGCGGATATTATCGATATTCAGGCCTTTGATGGCGGAGAGCACATGCTCGATGGTGCCAACCGTAGCGCCATTGATGCCGATGGTGGTACCGCGGGAAATATCTACTACATGGTCGATATCCGCAGGAATCTCAGGTTTATCCGGCAGATCGATGCGGATAAAGACGATGCCTTCTTCGGGTCCGGCTGCTTTAAAGCGGATGGTGCTGATTTCGCCGCTGTGCAATCCGATGCCGGTATAAGAGGCTTCGCCGCCGATGGTGTGTTTATATTCCATGCTTTACTCCTTATCAGCTTTTTTGGCCTTCAGATAAGCCTTGAACATGTCGGGAAGGTTCTTTTGAATGGCCATGATGCGTTTTTGGAGGCCACCTTCGAGGGCAGGGGAACCCAAATAGCGAGCATCATCAGGAATATCGCCAGTGATGCCGGATTGCGCTCCAATCATCGCCCGGTGGCCAATTTTAAGGTGTCCTGCGGCTCCCACCTGTCCTGCCAGATACACGTAATCGCCGGTAACGGTGCTTCCGGCCAGGCCTACGTGGGCACAAAGGATGCAGTGCTTGCCAATGATGCAATTATGGCCGATCTGTACGAAATTATCGATCTTGGTGCCGGTGCCAATAATGGTGCTGCCCAGGGTGGCACGATCCACGCAGCTATTGGCTCCGATCTCCACATCGTCGCCGATGCTCACATTGCCTACCTGGGGAATTTTCTGCTGCTTTTCGCCCATCAGCATGAAGCCAAAGCCATCTGCACCGATTACTGCGCCGCTGTGAATGAGGCAGTTCTTACCCAGGCTGCAGTCGCTGTAGATATTCACGCCTGGCATCAGCTTCGTGCCGCTGCCGATAACAACATTTGCTCCTAAGTGGCAACCTGCTTCGATAACGGCTTTATTCCCCAGTACGCAGCCACTTTCGATCACCACGTGAGCGCCGATAAATACTTCACCTTCGTAGCGTACGTCTGCAGCGATAATGGCACTGGGATGAATCTGATAGAGGCGATTGGCATCTTCCTGCATCAGCCAGTAATGAATCAGCACCATCAGCGAGAAATAGGGATTATCCACGATCAGAAGCGGTCTGTTGCCAAGGGCCTGGCGATAGGCCTCAGTGGTGATGATAAGCCCCGCAGCAGAGCCTTGCACCTGTTCCAGCAGCTTATCCTGTTCCAGAAAGATGATGGTATGCTCGTCGGCTTCTCTGGGTTCGCTAACTTTATATAGCTGTCCTGCACCCTGATTTATCAAGGTGCCGCGGGTGATTCCCTGAATCTGGGGATAACCTAGCTTTAGCTTGAATTCCTTCATGTTAGTCCATTAGGGTTTAATTTCGGGTTTAAAATCCTGGGGAGGGAAGAGATTTTCCTTCTTATCTTCGGGAATAGTGCCGGTGGGAAACTTCTCCTGATCCTTGTTTTCCATGCCTGCGGGAGGCACGGTGTCTTTATTCAGTTCCAGTAAAAGCTGATCGGTGATATCCAGAGTGGGCATGGCATACAATATGGTGCCCATGCTGATATCGAAGATCATGGTGTATTTCTCGTCTTCGGCAGTTTTCTTGATGAGGTCGTGAATCTTCTTGGTTAAAGGATCGATCAGCTCCCGATAGCGCAGCTCCGCCTTGCCGCCATCACCGAAGTATTCTTCCAAAAGGCGTCCGGCCTCGGTTTTCTTGGTATCAATGCGGGTTTGGGTATCGCGCTTGGTGGCGTCATTCATGGTGAGCTTGCGAATCTCAAAATCGCGTTCCATCTGCTTGATCTCATCATCCAGAGCTCGCACCTGAGCAGTCCAATTTTGCTTATCCAGAGCGAAAAGCCGGCTGATTTCGGCAGCTTCGTTGCTATCCACCAAAAGGCGATCGGTATTCACGTAGGCCAGCTTGAGGGTCTGTGCAAAGCCAAAGCTTGCCAGCACCAGCAGCAGGGCCATTATCACTATGTGTTTATTCATGTTATCTCCATATTTGTTCCCGGTTTTTATCTAGTTCTGAATGGGAAAAACCGGATCAAGTTCCTTCACGGCACGCACGTCATCCACTCTGCGCACCGGAGTGCTTAGCGGAGCTTCATGCAGCATATCGGGATTAGTTTCGCATTCATGGGCAATTTCGATCATGGCCGCAGCGAAGGCATCCATACTATCGATGCTTTCGGTTTCGGTAGGCTCGATCATCATTGCCTCGGGGATGATAAGCGGGAAATACACGGTTGGCGCATGATAACCTTTATCCAGCAACCGTTTGGCGATATCAAGGGTGGAAACACCATTCTCCTTCTTTTGTTTGCTACCATCCGCCACGAATTCATGCATGCAGTGCTCCTGATGCTGAATGTGATAATATGGAGCCAGCAGTTTCTTCAGGTAATTGGCATTAAGAATGGCGTTTTCGGACACTCTGCGCAGTCCCTGTGCACCCAGCATTTTGATGTAAATATAAGCACGTACTTGCACGGCGAAATTGCCATAGAAACTATGCACTTTACCGATGGAAGTGGCTTCATGGGAATAGTCAAGATGATAGCCACTGTCGTTCTTGGAGATCAACGGCACCGGCAGATAGGGAATCAGCTTTTCCACCACGCCGACGGGACCACAACCGGGGCCACCACCGCCATGAGGAGTGCTGAAGGTTTTATGCAGATTGAAGTGCATCACGTCGAAGCCGATTTTACCAGGCTGCACGATCCCCAAAAGCGCATTCAGATTAGCTCCGTCCATATACATCAGCGCATCCACGCTATGCATTATTTCCGCAATCTCGGTAAGTTGATTTTCAAAAAGCCCCAGAGTGCTGGGATTGGTAATCATGATCCCCGCGGTGTTGGCGTTCACCAGTTCACGCAGCTTGGCGATATCGCAACGGCCATCGGGATTGGAAGGGAGTTCCACCACTTTATAGCCAACCAGAGCGCAGGTGGCGGGATTGGTGCCATGCGCGGAATCGGGAATGATGATGGTATCTTTGTGGGTATTTCCACGGGCTTTATGGTAGGCATCGATGATCTTGATGCCGGTAAATTCACCCTGTGCACCGGCTACAGGCTGCAAGGTAACCTTCGCCATGCCGGAAATCTCTGCCAGGTCTTTTTGTAATTCATAAAGTAGCTCCAGCGCACCTTGCAAGGTCTCTTCGGGCTGATGGGGATGCAGATTGGCAAAGCAGGTATGCCGCACCAGGCTTTCATGCACCTTGGGATTATATTTCATGGTGCAGCTGCCCAAGGGGTAAAGGCCCTTTTCGATGAAGTGATTCAGCTGTGAAAGCTTTATGTAATGCCGCATCACGTCCATTTCGCTTACTTCTGGCAAGCGGGGTGCCTTGTTCCGAAGCATTTTAGCCGGCATCAGGTTTTCCAGAGGAGTATCTATCTCGCGCTTGGGAAGGGTTACGCCCATGCGTCCGGGGGTGCTGTATTCAAATATGGTTTTACTCATGATTCACCTCCTTCATGGCTTTTACCAGGGCGTCAATATCGGCCTTTAGCTTCTTTTCGGTGATGGCGATCATCAAGGCATTCGGCATGCCAAAGGGAGCCATATCCAGGCCCGGATAGATATTACGGGGCAGCATGGCTTTGATAATCTTCGCAGCGGGAAGGGGGGTGGATAGCACAAATTCTTTGAAGAACGGAGCATGGGGATAGGCAAGGGCAAATCCCGGCAGCTTGCATAGTTCCATGGCGGCATAATGCGCTTTTTGCGCGGACTGCGTGGCCACTTCTTTCAAGCCTTCACGTCCCATCAGGCTCATATAAACCGTTGCTGCCAATATGCATAAGGATTGATTGGAACAGATATTGGAGGTGGCTTTGCTGCGGCGGATATGCTGTTCGCGGGCTTGCAGGGTGAGGGCATAGGCTTTCTTGCCTTCCACGTCCAGGGTTCCGCCCACGATGCGACCCGGCATCAGCCTGGCCATCTCGAGCTTGGTGGCAAAGAATCCAAAGAGCGGACCACCCATATACATACTGTTTCCCAAGGCCTGGCCTTCGCCCACCACGATATCTGCGTGATATTCGGAGGGAGGATTGATGATTGCCAGCGAGATAGGATCAACACAGGCGATCAGCAGGCATTTGGGGAATTTATGGGCAATAGCATCGATGGCCGCAGCATCTTCCAGGTTGCCATAGAAATTGGGTTGCTGCACGGTCACGCTGCCAATCGTATCATCCATCATCGCTTCCAGAGCGCTCAGATCAGTGATTCCGTCTTTGGCGGGAGCAGTGAGTAGTTCCACGCCGATGCCACTGGTGTAGCTTTTTATCACTTTCACATAGTCCGGATGCAGGGTGGCGGGCAATATCGCCTTCATCAGTTTGTTCTTGCGCACCGCCATGAGGATGGCTTCGGCAACCGCACTGGCCCCGTCATACATACTGGCATTGGCGATTCCCATGCCGGTAAGCTCACAGATCATGGTTTGATATTCATAGATGTATTGCAGCGTTCCCTGGCTAACTTCCGCCTGATAGGGAGTGTAGGCAGTATAGAATTCGGGACGCGAAACGATGGTATCCACCGCGGCGGGAATGAAGTGATCATACACTCCGGCTCCCAAAAAGGAATTGGCACTGCCTGCGCAGATATTTTGGCAGGTCTTGGCTTTGATACGATTGGTGATCTCCAGTTCAGACAAAGGCTCATCCAGCGCCAGAGGCTTATTCATCACCATCTTAGGTGGAATACAAGCGATAAGCTCCGAAAAATCCTTCACCCCGATGGTGTCCATGATTTTACGCCTATCTCTATCTGTATTAGAAATATAGGGCATTTCTTCTCCTTGCACAATGCGTAAAAATAGTAGTTTTTTACAATTCTTATGCTCCCGCGGATTATGTCAATGGAATTTATGGATTAGTGCCGGGGTGCCATGGTGCGGAAGTTTAGTGGAACAGTGGAAGGGCGGAAAGGTGAAACACTATTCATACATTTTGTGCAGGCTGTCCATTTTGTCCATATCGTCTATGGTGTCCATTGCTAACTGTCCATTGTAAAATGAAAATTATGGCTCACTTTCAAACTATGTGGCAACAACAGAGCTGCTCTATCGGGGAACAAGCGCTTGCTTACTTAAACAGGCCTCGAAGGTGATGCCATATAAACAGTTACCATGAGATGCCCATGTGATCCCCGGGCAATTGCATGGGCATCGCATGGGCATCGCATGGTGGTCCACTTTGGATGCCGGCGGTTGAAACCGCCGGAGATGGTGGATAATCCCTTTCAGGGATGGGGTTTGCGGTGATACGCTAGATACGGTGGATGAATCCACCGCCTATGGTGAAAAATTCCCTGAAGGGATAATTTAAAATGAGGCACTGGAGTTCAAGCCGCCTATACTAACTTTTCCTAATTGAATATCTTAGGGGCGGTTTGGACTTCATGGACGTTCAAATTTATCAGCATGCATTTGAAGTCCATAAGGCCATTTAAGTTCAATATAAACAATAAGTTACTTTGGCCTTATAAACTCCAATTGCATCAGTTCGCTCTCACAGCCCTGCTCTCACATTC
>JAGOGT010000082.1 GCA_017996595.1 Candidatus Cloacimonadota bacterium | reverse complement strand
TTGAAAGCCTTACCGATGGCTTCGGCATATTGCTCGAAGGAGGGGGAGGCCAGTTCTCCGGGAGTATATTGATCTATCAAAGTATTTCCCGAGGCAAAGCCACCACCCAAATCTATGTAATCCAATACGATATCAAAGGTATCCTTGATAGTTTGGGCAAAGGTGAGCATCTTGGCCGCAGCCCAATAGTAGGCATTGGGATCGAGGATAAAGGTGCCGATGTGGGTATGCAGTCCCACCAGTTGCATCTTTTTGCCGGAAACCAGCCTCTGCACGGTGCGGTAAGCCTCGCCATTCTCATAGTTAAACCCGAAGCGGGTCCACAGCGGGCTGATGCCGGTATCCATATTCATGCGGATGGACACCTTGGGGGTGCTATCCAGTTCCACAGCAAGTTTCTCGATCAGATACAGCTCTTCCAGGTGATCGATATGGATCATGGCTCCTTCGCTGATAGCCAGGCGCAAGTCCTCAAGGCGTTTGGAAGGGCCATTGAAGTAAATCCTGTCTCCGGGAATGCCATTATGCCGCGCCATTTCGTATTCCATTCCGGATACCACTTCCGCGGGAGCACCTTCCTGATGGAAGATATTGCAAATAGCGCCCAGATAATTGGTCTTGTAGCTCCAGGTGATCTCTGCCAGAGGGTAATGGATGCGGATGGTATCCAGCAAACGCCGATAGGTACGCCGGATCTGCTTTTCGGAGAATACAAATAGCGGCGTGCCATAGTCTTCGGCAAGGTTTTTGATATATACATTATCAATATTATCCTGATGGCGAACCACCGTGGTATGGGCATATTTATTCAGGTTTCCGGCGCTATTGCGTTCGATATAGGGGGCTGTATATTGTTTCTTCATGCGTGTTCCTTTGTGCTGATCAATTCTCCATTCACCGAGATATCGCCCAAAAGGCTGATATCGCTAATCACATCTTCCGCATGGCGGACAAAGAGGGTTCCCGCTTTAGGCGGTGCCAGTTCTTCCAGCTTGTTACCCAGGGCAAGTAAAACCGTGGCCGCAGGCTGATTTTGTCCGCTACCCGTGGCGAGCCGAACCCAGGCCGGAAAGCGGGGATTGATCTCTATCAAATAGAATTTATTATCTTCGCCTTTCATGATCTCCAGTTCGCAGGGACCGCGCCAGGCCAGTTCTTTTATCACTTTGCGGGCATAGGCTTCCAGGCTGGGATTTTTTACCACCACGCCGCCAAAGCCCTTCCCCTTGTCCGTAATCACCAGTTTACGCTGCGGAACCATGCCCAGACAGTTGCCTTCGCCATCTCCCACGATCACCACGTTAAATTCATCGCCGCGGATGATTTCCTGCAAGATCACCGGCAAGCCCCATTTGGCCTGCAGATCCAGGAAGTATTTAACGGCCTCGGCAGGATTAAGCGCTTTGTAGGCTTCATACATGCGGCCTTTGATGATCACGGGATATTCCAGCTTGTCCTTCAGTTTGCCAATGTCATCCACGCTTTGCAGCAGATGTGTTTCGGGAATATCGATCCCCTTGGGCGGAAAGAATTGGGATAGCTTGATCTTATCGCGGAGGTTAAACTGCTCTTCCGTGGGGATGAAAGTCCTGATCCCGCGGGCTTCGAGATCTTGCTTCAGGCGGATATAGATGGGAATTTCCGAATCCAGAGTGGGAATGATCACATCGATGGTAGTTTTGCTGAGGATATAATCCAGCCGGGCCAGAAACGAATCGGCTCCCGTGGAGGGATAGGGCATCTGATAAATCTCATCCGCGATGCCTTCCACGTATATTCCGGATTCCATGGCATCATATACAAAGCCGATGATTTTGCCCGTAAATCCCGCTTCCCGGATGCTGCGAATCACCGGAACTCCAGGCTGGGGATTATCCCCGGTTTTCAGGCCACTTACCGCGATGCTGATATCAAGAGCGCTAAGATCGATGCTATCCATCAGTTATTCACCAAATTCAGTGCTTCCAGCATCGCCATATAATGCTCCAGATCGCTGCGGCTTTGGTCGCAATGTACTTCATATTCATCACAAAGCGCCTGGATAATGCCATCGGAATCCAAGCCCTGCTGCAGCTTTTGGAGGATGAAAAGCCCGGTTTCATTCACCGTGTAGCTGATGCCATTCTCGGGATCGAAGATAAAGCCATTCTTATTGACAGCCAGCGTCATTAGTTGATCTGTATTCATATTTTCCTCAAATCGCATTTATGGTTTAGCGATATAATAATCATAAGTCCAAAGTAACCAAGCAAGTTTTATGCCAGTAGGGTGATTGAATGATGAAGAGATGAAGTGATGAAGTGTTGAAGTGTTGAAGAGATGAAGTACACTGCTTCCATAGACTAATATCAGGGGCTTGTAAGCGACAGGCGGAGAACCTTCAATGAAATCCATCAGAGGCTAACGGGGGGAAGGAGATATTTTTCGTGGATGGTTCTATGGAAGCATAAGCAAAAAGCTGATTGGAGTTCAAGGCGCTTTGACAAACTATGCGCTTATAATATATGTTAGATAGTGCTTTGGACTTCAAACAGCATAGGGACGGCATGAAGTCCAAGGCACCCTGAAATTCTATAAATAGGTGAAAGTTATCGAGGTGCCTTGAACTCCATTCCTCCCGGCATCGCCCCCCATTGCACCTACTAAAAATCTTAACAACATGCTTGACAAAAAAAGCAATATTTACAGACTGTGCTTTGAGACAAAAATCTAACATGTGAGGTTCACATGAGTAAGAAAAAAGCACTGATATTAGCGCTGTTGATGCTGGCAGCAATAGGCTTGCCAGGCCAGTATAACTTCATCAATCTGGGTCTGCCCGGAACCTATGGCAGCATCGTCTGTTTTGCGGATTACAATCTGGATAGCGATCTGGATATCGTGCTCAGCGGTTCTGTGGAAATGTCCGGTTTAGGGCAAACCTATCTATATGACAACGCCGGAAATTTCGTATTCAATTCCGTTAATCCTCCTTTCATAGACGTTTTTCACAGCTATATCGAATTTTCAGATTACAATAATGACGGCTATCTGGATGCTGTGGTTTGCGGCCTTCCGCACGAGACTGCAGGGCCCATCACCAAGATTTATAAGGGGCTGGCAAATGGGCTATTCATCGAAACCCCCTATACTTACACCGGTGCGGATAATGCTTGTGCCACCTGGGGAGATTATAATAATGACGGCCGCAGGGATTTGATCGTTACCGGTTCACTGGAAGGCGGCTATAACAATCCCCATACCGTGCTTTATAAAAACATGGGGAATAGCATCTTCCAGGTGGTGAACGCAGACTTGCCGCATATCGACTTTGGCTCGGTGACGTGGATCGATTATGATCAGGATGGCGATCTGGATCTATCCTTCAACGGCAGCTTTGTAAATGAGATTTATCGCAACGATGGCAACGATGTTTTCACAGATATCAACGCGGGCTTTTCAGGGATGCGCTATGGCGATTCGGTGTGGGCGGATTTTGATAACGACGGCGATGACGACTACATCTGCAGCGGCAGAAACAGCAACGAAATAACGCAGATAAGGCACTATCGCAATAATGGCAATGGCAGCTTTACCTCCGTTCCGATCGCCATTCCCGGATACCACAGCGGCTCCATGAGCTGTGCCGATTATAATAATGACGGCTGGCTGGACCTGCTGGTTACAGGCCATACCGATAGTTATCGCCTGGCCTATGTGTATCAAAACAATGGAAGCGGAAATTTCACGATGATTGATTACGGCTTCACGGAAGTGAGCAGCGGTTGGGGGCAATGGGGCGATCTGAATAATGATGGCAAGCTGGATGTGGTGCTATCCGGATACACCGGCGACAGCTACATTACGCATGCATACCAGAATATTGCTCCTACTGCCAATTCTGCGCCGTTGCCACCCCAGGTAAGCTTTGATCCTACATCCAAAATGATCAGCTTTAGCGGGGCCAGCGATTTGGAAACTCCCGCCACCGGTTTGCGTTATGCGCTGCGAATCGGCACCAGTCCCGGAGCCAGGAATATTCTATCGCCTTGTTCGGCTCCGGGTGGATATCTTCAGACTACCAATCCGGGACGCCGGGATATGCTTTTTGATGCAGTACCGGGGGTTATGTATTATGCCAGTGCGCAAGCCATCGATGGCGGTATGCTGGGCTCGGCTTTTGGCGAAGAAATCAGCTTCGTGTATCAGGGAGCTTCTATTGAAGTGGTGGGGAGTAATACCCTGAATTTCGATCCCGCCTACTATCAGCACAGCTCCGAACCACAAAGTATTGCCATCCGCAATAGTGGCCTGGCACCGCTAACGGTATCCGCAGTGGAATTTGACAATGCCGCATCGATGTTTCAGCTCGATGCCACCATGCCTGCTTTGCCATGGGTAGTAGCTCCCGGCGAATCTTTTAATATCGCGCTAAGAGTTTTTCCCACTGTTATCGGTAACATTCAAGACAGCCTCTTTGTGCTTAGCAACGCGTATAATAATCCCCGCTTGCAGATCAATTTAAGGGCAGCATGTGTTTATGTGCCACCTGCGGAAGTGCAGAATCTGGAGGTGGAAATTGTGGGCTGGGATGCCGTGCTCGGCTGGGATGCGGTTACTGCCAATATTCTGGGTGATCCGCTGGTTCCCGATCGCTATGTGGTGCTTTTTAATGAAGATACGGATGATGAACACTTCTGGTATCTGGCCAGCACGATCGAGCCGGACTATACCCACTATGAAGTGGCACGCTTTGCGCCCAATATGTTCTACCGGGTGAAGGCCGTGAAATTCTATAGGGAAGAGCAACGGCGGCGTTTCGAAACGCTGCTGGAGAAAGAGGAGAAAATCCGCTGGCAGGAATTGCAGGAGGCCTTTCTTCCCTTTTGAACTTCCCACCAATGAACACACATGAAAGATCACAAATGGCACAAATGGCACCATGAATCCGATGCGGATTAGCCGGTTTGCGGGCAAATGAGGTGAATACAGGCTCACTTTCAAGCTGGGAAGCTAAACATAAAACCTCCTTTGGGAATAGTTTACAAGCACTCTGAATTCCCTCAACCCGGAAGATAATGATACATAATCAGTTACCACGCGATGCCCATGTGATCCCCGGGCAATTGCATGGGCAGCGCCTGGGCAGCGCCTGGAAATGAAGAATGAAGAATGAAAAATGAAAGCTGCGCTAAGTAATTAAGAATTAAGAATTAAGATAGGGGGTTGCAGGAAATCAGCTCTCTCTGATTTTATTCATTTATCCTGTTCATTTCGTCCATAGCTTTTATCTCTGCTTATATCTGGGCTAAAAAAGTCTCTCACAGATGCTTATGGTTAATGGTTAATGGTTAGTGGTTAATGGCATAGCTCGCAGACAGGGCTGATACCTGAAGCCTGAAACCTGAAACCTGAAACCTCACCTGCTCTCTTTTCCTCTTCCCCTCTTTTCCTCTTTGTTGGTTACATCTCTGCTTTTCTCTGAGCTACTCTGCTTTTCTCTGTGTTAAAAAAAAACTCTCTCACAGATGCTTATGGTTAATGGTTAATGGTTAGTGGTTAATGGCATAGCTCGCAGACAGGGCTGATACCTGAAGCCTGAAACCTGAAACCTGAAACCTGAAACCTGAAACCTCACCTGCTCTCTTTTCCTCTTCCCCTCTTTTCCTCTTTGTTGGTTACATCTCTGCTTTTCTCTGAGCTACTCTGCTTTTCTCTGTGTTAAAAAAAAAACTCTCTCACAGATGCTTATGGTTAATGGTTAATGGTTAGTGGTTAATGGCATAGCTCGCAGACAGGGCTGATACCTGAAGCCTGAAACCTGAAACCTCACCTGCTCTCTTTTCCTCTTCCCCTCTTTTCCTCTTTGTTGGTTACATCTCTGCTTTTCTCTGAGCTACTCTGCTTTTCTCTGTGTTAAAAAAAAAACTCTCTCACAGA
>JAGOGT010000081.1 GCA_017996595.1 Candidatus Cloacimonadota bacterium | reverse complement strand
TATGGTGCCATTCTTGCAATAACTTATTAGTAAGATGATCAAATCCCCCAGGGAGGATGCCATGTTCATAAAGATCGCGCTTTGTGCTGTTTTAGCCATATTTTGGAGCATATCTTGGGCAGGTACCAGGCTTACCACTCTCGAGAATTTTGATAGCGGCAGTGTAACTTTGGTATCGTGGGCGGATGAAGACATCAGCCCCAATTCCTGGAGCTTGGAAGGCAATACTCCTGATGGTTCGCCAAATTGTCTGCGTCTGTATGGCAATACCTGGAAGCTACAACAGATCAGCCCCTATGCCATCGACAGTATCGGCGTGGTGCAGCTGAAAGCCAAAACAACGGAAGGTGGCAAAGTGCAGGGCATTGGCTTCACAGATGGCACCCACGAGCTTTTCTACAGCTTTTCAGGCACGCGCATTGTGGATATCGAGGCCTGGGTGCCTGTGTATCAGGGCGCTTTTAATGCCGGTAGCTGGCAAACATATCAGCTTCCTCTGGCTGCCGATTGGCAGGCTTTTTTTGAGTATCTGCCCACAATCACGGGGATTATCTATATCAATGATATGGATGGAGTTAGCACTCGAAGCGTGTATTTCGACGCCATAGCAGATATCAGCAACGATCTACCCGTAGCCCCGGTGGTTACAGCTTCGCAAGGCAGCCCAGTGCGTTACGGCAAAAACGTGGGAATTCAATTTTTATCAGAAGTTTACGATCCCGATAGCAACGTTTTCTCCTATCTGTGGGATTTTGGCGACAATGCCACCAGCAGCCTGCAAAATCCCTTTCACACCTATACCGATGCCGCACAGCATACCTATACGGTTAGTCTGAAAGTAATTGATAATTCCGGCCTCTGCGGTTATGACACCACTTTTGCGGTTATCGATCCTGCTCCCGAACCGACCTTGCCCGTTAGCATGAATTTTGTGGGCGACATTATGCTTGCCCGTCGCTATGAATATGCCGGAGGCATCATCCCCACCCAGGGCGTAAACGCTATCTTCATGCCTACCAGAGCTATATATGGCGAAGCAGCGGATATCAACGTGGCCAATCTAGAGGTGATTCTTTCCGACCAGGGAGTGCAACATCCCACCAAAAGCGTGGCCTATCGTGGCAGTCCCGCCAATATCAACGGCCTGGTTTTTGCGGGAATCGATAATGTCTCCCTGGCCAATAACCACACCCTCGATTGGGGACTGAGCGCTTTGCAACAAATGCAGGGGCTATTGGATCTGAGCGGAATAGGGTATAGCGGTGCCGGGGCAAACAGCTACGAAGCCTACCTGCCTTCCTTTGTAAATAAGCGCGGCCTGAATATCGCCTTCTTGCGCAGTTGCGACCGCACCGGCCAGTATAATGACGCTCAGCCCTATTTGCAAGCGGGATACAACAAACCCGGCTTTGCCTACATGACGCCCTATTACATCGCCGAACAGATTGCCGCGGTGGAAGATGTGGCCGATCTGATTATTGCCGAATTACATGGCGGCAGCGAGTATTCTCTTGCCCCTGGCGAAGACTATGACAAGGGTCCCAATCCCTTCCTAGGCGATAACGAAGATGAAGATTATAACTACCGCAGCGACGTTCCCCATCAATGGGATATCGCCATCCGCCACAGTACCATAGATAGCGGGGCGGACATGGTGATCGTGCATCACCCCCACATCATTCAAGGCCTGGAAATATATAATAACAAGCTAATTGCCCATTCCCTGGGAAATTTCGTTTTTGATCTCGATTACACCGAAACCATGCCCTCGATGATCCTCTATGCGGACGCGGACTTCGATGGATTCAGCAATTACCGCGTAAAGCCGATATTTATTGATAGATACATTCCTCGCCCTGCCATCGGTCAGCTGGGAATCCGCATTCTTGATTACCTGGCTGCGCGTTCTCGCGAACTTAACACCCGCCTCGTGGTGGACAGAGACGCCATGGAAGCCAAAGTGCTGATGGCAGATGAGAATCCTCCCGTCACCACCAGTTATTGGAGCAGCACCCAGAATCTTACGCTGCATGGTGATT
Source organism: Candidatus Cloacimonadota bacterium (assembly GCA_017996595.1). Classification (GTDB taxonomy): domain Bacteria; phylum Cloacimonadota; class Cloacimonadia; order Cloacimonadales; family Cloacimonadaceae; genus Cloacimonas. The sequence goes on along the minus strand of JAGOGT010000081.1, from coordinate 3,913 downwards.
ATGAGCAGCTAACCAAGCCCATCAAGCTCCCCCGACAGGGTTCCATCTCTGGAATCGTAGCTGCGGAACCAGCTTCCGAAATAAGCCTGCGGTTGGGACAAGAGAGCATCTGGTTTGGCGATTTTGAAGATGAAGGCACTGCATATTGGACACCGCCGGGGTATTCCACCACGGATACTTTTGATGGTGCCCGCAGTGCCCTTTTAAACGCCAGCGGCACCAGCGCGGTTACCTCCACCATCCCCAATCGCTGCAAGTGGTATGACAACACCAAAAAATACACCCTCCACGGCTGGATGAAAACTAATAACGTCAGCTCCGCAAATTTCCTGATTCGCTATTTCAGCGCGCGTACCACCGGAACCTCCATGTCCTCCCAAAATGTGAGCGTAAACATCAGCGGCACTACCGATTGGACTTACTATTACAAGGAGCTTAGCATCCCTTCCAATGCCAATTATTATGATATCCGGCTAAGCGTTTCCGGCCCCTCGGGTTCTGCTTATGCTCTCTTTGACAATATCGGGCTTATCGAATGGACGGAATATGGCCTGGCGAGCTCTTGGGCCGATATCCCCTGGCCCAATAACTATTATTGGATGCAGGCTAAAACCGTGGAAGATGCCAAATCGCTAACCATCCATTTGAACGAAAAAAGCTATGGCACCTCTCGCCCCCGCTATGCCGGCAAAATCATCGCCAAGCCCCATCTGGAGCTCTATCCCAATCCTTTCAATCCCACCCTGAATATTGCCTTGGATTTGCCCAAAAGCGCACCTACCAGCCTCAAAATCTATAACCTCAAAGGCCAGTTCGTGCGAGAATTGCTCTCCTCGGAGCTGAATAAAGGCAAGCATCAGGCCGTGTGGGACGCCAAAGACTCGCAGGGGCGGCAAGTGGCTTCAGGTATCTATTTTATCCGCTTGGACAATGGCGGAAATACCACGCTGCGCAAGGCGATTCTCATGAAATAGCATCAAAACTCTTGACGAAAAAGGCTGCCTCATTTCGGGTGATTTACAATAGTGAATAGCTTAAGGGAGTTATGATGCGTAAGATACTGATAATGATGCTCCTGTTTATTACAGGGCTTTGCATGGGTGCCGAGATCATCATCAAGCCGGATTTTAATTTCGGCGTGATCAGCCCCTCCGAAATCAATCTTGACCTGCGCTATTCCAATTCCCTGTCGCGCCTCTATGTGATCGCGAGTTTCAGCCTCGATCCCCAAACTCTGCCCAAAACTACCTATCACAGCCTTTTTTTAGATAATAGCATGCATTTGGAGCAGATATGCATCTCTGGCAAGTTCTGCGGCAGCATTATTGCCAATAATCTGGTGCCCCAGCATTTTGTGCCCGATTTCCCTTATCCCGCCTTGCTGGATTCCACTTCCACCGCCATCTGCTACAGCTTCAATCTGGCCCCCCTCAAAAATAGCAAGGAACCTATCGACTTCCGTATGGTTTACTGGCTGGATATGCCCGCATTGAAGGCGGATACTGGCGAACCAAGCACCGGCCTCAATACCGATACCCTGTGGTTTCCACGCAATCTGCTCACCCCCAGTACTTTGAATATCCGCATAAGCACCACCGATAGATACCGGGTGCGCTTTGGCGACATCTTGAATTACACGGACGCAGAAGGCATTCGCACCCACGAAGGCAGCTACGCCGACACCCCGGGGAAATATTTCGAACTAAAATTAATGAGAAGCTAAATTAGCTCAGTTGGTAGAGCAGCTGATTCGTAATCAGCAGGTCGGGGGTTCGAGTCCCCCATTTAGCTCCAGCAATACGGGCGGATAATCTCCGCCTTTTTCTTTTTGTTCGTTTGTTTAGGGCAGATGGAGTAGCAACAGCACGGTTTAAAGGAATGCTACATATACTCTTATCTTGCGGTGCCCATGTGATCACCGGGCAATTGCATGGTCGTCGCATGGGCATCGCATGGTTAAAGATATATAATAACGGCTTGCATAGAACCTTGGAGCTTATCCTTACACGGCAGCTCATGAGTCTCCCATGAAATCCATCAGAGGCTGATTAGAGGGGAATGATGAAGAGCTTAAAAGGGTTTAAGGATGGTAGGACGGAGCTTTATTCAGAGCTCCCAGTCTTTAGTGCTCATCCGCCATTGCCAGTTTCCCAAAGCAGTGCCGGGAGTATTCATGCGGGCAGTTTCACCCAGGCCAAGGATATCCTGCATGGGAACGATCACGGTTTCGCAAGCTGAAGAGAGGGCGATTTTGCGCATCAGGGCATGGATATTGTGGGCATTTAGTTTGTCGGTGCAATCGCGGGGACGATAGAAGGCGCAATAGTCCTTTAGGTGCTTGATGCTGGGGCTATCGGGGGGTAGCGATTCGAACCATCCTTGCAGCGTCGAATTATCATGCGTGCCGGTATATAGCCAGCGGTTGGGGGGGTAATTCTGAACCTGGGGAATGGATTCTTCGAAGCAGAATTGAAGCACGATCATGCCCGGAAAGCCGAAGCTGTCGCGGATATTGCACACTTCGGGATTGAGGATGCCCAGGTCTTCGGCGATAAAGCGTTCCTTGGCGAAGCGTCCTAAAAGCGTGGAGAAAAACTCATGGGGTTTGGCAGGCATCCATGCGCCTTCCATAGCAGTTTTGGGGAGGATGGGAGCGCCATCCGCGGCAAATTGACCCGGCACTTCCCAATAGTTTACATAGCCGATGAAGTGATCGAGACGCAGAAAGTCATAGATATCCAGAGCCTGGCCAATGCGCTGCATAAAAAGTTCGAAGCCGTGGTTACACAGCACATCCCACCTGTAAATGGGATTGCCCCACAGCTGTCCGTCCGGTGAAAAGGCGTCCGGGGGAACTCCCGCCAGATGCAAGCGGTTTCCGCGCTCATCCAGATCAAAGAAATATTGATGCGCCCACACTTCCGCGCTTTCGTAGGATAAATAGAGGGGGAGATCTCCCACCAGGGATATGGAGCGCTCTGCCAGATAGTCTTTCAGGGATTTCAGTTGTTCCATAAACATGCCCTGGCAGGCCAGCACGCGCTTCATTTCAGGCATATAGCGATGCCACAGCCAATCAAAAAGCTCGTGCGAATAATGGCGGTGCTCTTCATTCCACTTGTACCAGGAATTGTCATCATAGAGGCGGCTGAGCATTTGGAAAGCCAGATAGGGCTTCAGCAATCCCTGCTGCCAGGCGGGCACTTCATCCGGATCATGATGCAGCAGCCATTGATCGGCGGCTTTGCGAAGCAGCTTGTCCTTGGCTTTATATACGCTTTCATAAAACACCGTGGAGGAATCGGGCAATTCGGCTAGATGCAGGTCTTTCTGATTGATAAGACCTTGTTCAAAGAGCAATTCCGGGCTGATGAGATAGGGGCTGAAGGCAAAGGCGGAAACGGGATTATAGGGCGAATTGCCATAGCCGCAATGATTAAGGGGAAGCATTTGCCACAGAGAGTGCCCTTCCTGATTAAGATACTCGGCAAATCTATACGCGGCGGGACCCAGATCACCAATACCATAGGCAGTGGCCAGAGAACTGGGATGGAGTAAAATACCGGTGCGGCGCATCAGGCGGCAATAACCTTTAAAAGACAAGCGGTAAGAAGGATATTCGGTTCGGCCATAGTAAGCTTCAATTGGGCATCGGTTTCCAAAAGGATATGCAAAATGGCCTCCACGGTTTCCAGGGTGTATCGTTGGGAAAAATCAATAAATTCCTTGCGCTGCGTGGGAAAGAGATCGCCCAGGTGTTTGGAGATGATCTCGCTTTCGGCAAAGTGCGCTTTCTTTAGCAGCAGAATGCGCCACAGGGCAGTGTAGAACTTGCTATAATGAAAGAACACTTGCAGGGGCTCCCAATCGGACATAAGCATTTTATCCACGGCATCCAGGGCCAATTGTGGCT
>JAGOGT010000080.1 GCA_017996595.1 Candidatus Cloacimonadota bacterium | reverse complement strand
CTGGTAGCCGGAGTGGAAGTTCTTACCCGCATCACCAATTGGAAAGACCGCAATACCTGCGTGCTATTTGGCGATGGCGCTGGAGCTACGATTGTCAGCCGTGCCGAACCTACGCATATTTCCAGGATTATCGATGTGAAACTGGATGCTGATGGCAGCCAGGCAGAGCTTTTGTTGCAAGAAGCAGGCGGCTCACGCATGCCTGCTACGCATGAGAGTGTGGATGCCAATCTGCACACGCTGTACATGGAAGGGAATAAGATTTTCAAAAATGCCATTCGCAGCATGTATGCCTCTTCTGAAGAGCTGCTCCGGCGCAATAACCTAAGTGTTGGGGATATCGATTGGGTGATTCCCCATCAGGCCAATCTGCGCATCATCGAAGGCCTGGCCGATAAGATGAAAGTGCCCATAAGCAAAGTGATCGTTAATATCGAGAAATATGGCAATACCTCCTCTGCCACCATCCCCTTGGCACTGGATGAGGCTATTCGCAACAAGAAAGTGCGCCGGGGCGATATTATGCTGCTCACTTCCTTTGGAGCAGGACTTACCTGGGGCAGCATCCTGGCAAGATACTAAGAACAAGGAGCCAATGTGAAAACCGCATTTGTATTTCCCGGACAGGGAGCTCAATATATCGGCATGGCAGCAGATTTTATGCAGGCAAATCCCGAGCTGCTGAAGGTTTTAGATGCCTTTGACCAGGCTCATGATACCACTTTGAAGCAGGTTATGCTGGAGGGGCCGGAAGAAAGCCTGAAGCAAACCAGCTACACCCAGCCTGCCATCCTTTTCCATAGCATTGCCGCACTCTCAGAATTCCGCAAGCAAAGCAAAGTGGAGCCGGAATTTGTGGCCGGTCATTCCTTGGGAGAATTCAGCGCCATGGTGGCTGCCAAGATGCTTTCCTTTGGCGATGCGCTGCACCTGGTGCATAAGCGTGGCGAATTCATGATCAAAGCCAATGCCGGCGTGCCTTTTGCTATGGCTGCAATTTTAGGATTGGATGCCGAAACCGTGATGATGATCTGTGAAGAGGCATCGCAAGCAGGTCTGGTGCAAGCCGTGAATTTTAATACTCCCGTGCAAACGGTGATTTCCGGAACCGCGGAAGGCGTGGCCAAGGCAGGCGAAATTGCCAAAACCAAAGGTGCCAAACGCGTTCTGCCCCTCATTGTGGGTGGGCCTTTTCATACTCCCCTCATTGGTCAGGCAAGCTCCTGGCTGTATGAGGAAATGGAAAAAACCACGTTCCACGATGGCATGTTTCCGGTGATTTCCAATCTGGATGCCGCTCCCTGCACCGATGGCATGCTGCAACGCGAGAAACTGGCACGTCAGATCGTCTCCCCTGTGCGTTGGGTAGCCTGCGTGGAATTTATGCTGGCGCAAGGAATTGGGCGCTTCATCGAGTTCGGCCCGCAAAAAGTGCTGAGTGGAATGATCAAGAACATTGCCAAAGACGCGGAAGTATTTTCCATTGACAAAATGGAAGACATCGATGCTGTTGTATCCATGATAAAATAATATCATAGCATCCTGAATCTGATTCATGAGGAACCAATGAATTTTAATCTGAATAACAAAGTAGTGGTGATCACCGGTGGAGCCAGAGGCATAGGCTATGCCGTGGCCGAGGCCTTTGCCAAAGATCAGGCTACGGTCATTTTGATCGACCTGGCAGAAGAGGCAGTGCAAGCTGCCGCAGCCAAACTATGCAGCACCGGTGGAAAAGTTTTTGGCTATGCCGCCAATGTTTGCGACGGACAAGCCGTGGAAAACGTGCTGGCCGACATTGTGAAGCAGCATGGTGCTCTGGATTGCCTGATAAATAACGCCGGAGTTACCAGAGACAATCTGCTCATCCGCATGAAAGAAGAAGAATGGCAGCTGGTGATGGATATTAATCTGAAGGGCAGCTTTATCTGCACTCAGAAAGCCTTTAAACACATGATGAAAGCCAGAAGCGGATGCATCATCAATATGGCCAGCGTGATCGGCATTATGGGTAATACCGGACAGGCAAATTACGCCGCCTCCAAGGGTGGCCTGATCGCCTTCACCAAAAGCTGTGCCAAAGAATTTGCCTCCCGGGGAGTACGCGTAAATGCTGTAGCTCCGGGATTTATAGAAACGGAAATGACTGCCGGTCTCAGCCCGGAAATCCGTGCCGAATATGCCAAAGTAATCCCTCTGGCCAAGATGGGAACGCCCCTGGATGTGGCAAATGTTTGCCTCTTCCTGGCTTCCGAAGCCGGAGCTTATATAACCGGTCAAACCCTCGCCGTAGATGGCGGGCTGACCATGCATTAATGATTTGAATGGGGCAATCCCTTCAATAAACAAAAAGAGCATACTCTTCAATAAACATAGGAGGAATAATGGATATTGAAGCCAAAGTAAAAGAGATCGTGATGGAAAAGCTGGGTGTGGAAGAATCCCAAATCACCCCTACTGCAAACTTCATCGATGACCTGCGTGCCGATTCCCTGGATACCGTGGAACTGGTGATGGCCTTCGAAGAAGAATTCAATCTCTCGATTCCGGATGAAGATCAGGATAAGCTCCGCACTGTCGGGCAAGCTATCGATTATCTGAAAGAAAAACTGGGATAAATTCCCCCTGCACGTGGATCAATCCTGATAGCTAATGGTATCAGGATTGATCCCGATTTAAGCTATATGCTTCTTGTTCTGATCTCAGCAATCAGCCATACTAAGATGGCTAAGATCAGCATAACAGCATTTTAAGAAAGATACACTCTACACATGAGGTTATTATGACAAAAAAAAGAGTAGTTATTACCGGAATGGGCGCATTTACCCCTGTGGGGCATAATGTAAGCCAAACCTGGCAAAGCCTGATAGGTGGGATCAGCGGAGTTAAACTAATCACCCGCTTCGATGCCAGTGACCTTCCGGCCAGAATTGCTGCCGAAATTAAAAACTACAATCCCGAAGATCACTTCGATCATAAAGAAATCAAGAAACTGGATTTATACACCCAATTTGCCATGATCGCAGCCCGTGAAGCTGTGGCCGACGCGGCTCTGATTCCCGGAAGTTACGATCCAAACCGCATCGGAGTGATCACCGGAGCCGGAATCGGAGGCATCCTTACCTTCCAGGAAGAATGCATCAAATGGCATGAACATGGCGCCAGACGCATCAGCCCCTTCTTTATCCCCAAAATGATCGGTAATATCGCTGCCGCTCACATCAGCATCGAGCATGGCTTCAAGGGAGTTAATTTTAACGTTATGAGTGCCTGCGCCAGTGCCAATCACGCCTTGGGTACTGCCCTGCGTTCCATTCAATGTGGCGATGCCGATATCGTGATCAGCGGTGGCATGGAAGCCTCGGTTACTCCTCTGGCAGTAGGTGGATTTACCTCCATGCGGGCTCTTTCCACCCGTAACGATGAGCCTGAATTGGCTTCCCGTCCTTTCGACAAAGAGCGCGATGGCTTCATTATGAGCGAAGGATCAGCACTGCTGGTGCTGGAAGAACTGGAGCATGCCAAAAAGCGTGGCGCCAGAATCTATGCCGAACTGGCCGGATATGGCGCTACCGGTGATGCCTATCATATCACTGCCCCCACGGAAAACGGTGAAGGCAGCACCAGAGCCATCCTCTATGCCATCCAGGATGCCGGAATGAAACCGGAAGATATCGATTACGTAAATGCCCATGGCACCTCCACGCCCCTCAATGACAAGGGCGAAACCTGCGCCATTAAAACCGCCTTTGGCGATTATGCCTACAAACTGAAGATCAATTCCACCAAATCCATGGTGGGGCACATGCTGGGTGCAGCCGCAGGAATGGAAGCAATTGTATGCGTAAAAACCATCGAAACAGGCATCATCCACCCCACGATAAACCTGGTGAATCCCGATCCCGATTGTGATCTGGACTATACTCCCAATCAGCCTGTGCACGCCGAAGTGAATGTAGCGCTATCCAATTCCCTGGGATTTGGAGGACATAATTCCTCCATCATCATCCGTCGCTATTTGCCCTGATTCATTAAGGCTCTGATACCATGGAGAAACAGATGAAAACGCTCATCCAGAAGATCGTTGATTACTTTCAAGGGAAAAAGATCAGCGAGCAGTATCCCAAGTGGGAGAAAAGCCTGGTTCAGCTCCAAAAGCGGATTGACTATCATTTTAACGACACCACCCTGTTACATGCGGCGCTCACTCATAAATCTTACTTGAGGCGAAGCTATGACGATCATAAAACTCCTTCGCCCTTTGAAAGAATGGAATTTCTGGGAGATTCGATCCTGGGTTTCATTACCAGCAAAGAGCTTTTCTCTCACCTTCCCGACGAGCACGAGGGTGATCTCTCCAAGCTGAAATCCAAGATTGTATCGGAAACATATTTAACCATCAAAGCCAATACCCTGGATCTGGGCAAATACCTGCTTCTCAGCCCCGAAGAACAGCAATCCGGTGGTGCCAAAAAACCCTCCATCCTCTCCGATACCATGGAAGCCCTGATCTGCGCCATCTATCTGGATAGCGGCATCACTGCGGCCAGCAGATTCATCCGCCACCAGATCTTGAAAGACTACGAAGCCGTGGTTACCATGGACGAACTGGTGAATTACAAAAGCATCCTTCAGGAACATCTGCAAGGCAAAAACCAGGAACCTCCCCGCTATGTTACCATTGCCGAAGAGGGACCGGAACACAGCAAAACCTTCGTGGTGGAAGTACGTGCCGGAAACAAGCTCCTGGGCACCGGCAAAGGCAGCACCAAGAAAAACGCCCATCAGGAGGCTGCCAGGCTGGCATGTCAAAAACTGGGAGTATAATCTATCCTGTTTTTTTGCCCATGCAGGGATGTCCCGGAAGATGCATCTACTGTGATCAGCAAAAGATCAGCGCTGCCACAAACCCTGATCCCTTCAGCCACATCGCGGAAGTGGCAGCATTCATCCGGCGTAATCCCGGCAAAAGCAAAGAAATAGCCTTCTACGGAGCTAGCTTCACCGCCCTCAGCAGTGCCTATCGCCAGCAGTTGCTTGCCGCATACGCTGAGATTATGGACGCTCAAAGCTCCTTTCGCATCTCCACGCATCCCCTTTTTATATCCGATGAAATCCTTTCAGAATGCTATCATCAGGGCATCCGCTGCATCGAACTGGGTATCCAGGATTTTGATAGCACCGTGCTTTGCTCCAGTGGCCGCGGATACGATCACCAGCTTGCCCGGGACGCAGCCATCAAAGTAAAAGAACATGGCTTCACGCTGGGAGTGCAGCTCATGCCGGGGCTTCCCGGATCGGATGCCGGGACTATAGAATTTAATATGCGGCAGCTTGTGGATATTCTTCCACACTTTCTACGCCTCTATCCCCTGGTGGTGATAAAGGGAACAGAGCTTGCCAAGCGCTATCAGCAAGGCACTTTCCGGCCTCTTACCCTCGAGGAGGCAATCGCCATCTGTGCCAATTATTGCGAACTGGCGGAAATCCATCAGATAAAGGTAATCAAGCTGGGGCTGCCCTCCAATCTTGATCCCGCGGAAATCCTGGCAGGGCCTTTCCATCCTGCCTTTGGCGAATTCGTGCAAGCGGAGCTGCTCATTCGCAAGCTGCTGAAAGATTATCTCCCGGGCCATGAAATAATCCTCGACAAAAAACAGCGGGCTCTACTAAGTGGTCATGGTCATAGATTTCATACAATTTTGCAGGATAGGCTTGCAAATTGCATGAACCCCTTGCAACCATAATAATGCTGATAGTGTGAAACCGACAGCGCTATACCCAAGTTGCCGTGTAAAGTAACCAATAATATCATCTTAGCGATAAAGGATGTGCAATGAAACGCTACCTTATTGTCATGCTTGCCTTTTTAGCCCTTTTAGCAGCCTGTGAGATCAAGAATCCCGCGCTGCCCAATTGGGACGTATTGCTTTCCGTGCCCCTGATCAATGAGAAATTCTATGTCTCCGATCTGGTCGATACGGTGAATATCATCGTTGATGAGAATC
>JAGOGT010000079.1 GCA_017996595.1 Candidatus Cloacimonadota bacterium | reverse complement strand
AATCTGCTTCATTATCGAAAGCTGTACCTCCCCAATAAAAGCGGATCCGGCCAAACTGCTGGCTCATATGCAGAGTATCATTGGGATTCCAGTGTTTCTCCAAGGCCACCAGGTCTTTCAAACCATCACCATTGAAATCCATACTGCAGATAGAATGTCCCAATGCAGCTCCGGGGAATTCCCCTTCCATCATCGTAAGCAGGGGCATGTTGTTTTGGGCAATAAGGCATAGTGGGGCTATAGCTAATAGCGTTATAACAAATAGCTTCATCCGGTTCATCTTTCCTCCCGGGTTCATAATGCAACTATTTCATGCTTATGCAATTGGAGTTCAAAAGGCCGAAATAACTTCAGGCAAACTTAATCTTGTATGGCCTTCTGGACTTCAAATGCATGATGACAAGTAAGCGAGCCCTGAAGTCCAAGCCACCCATAAGATACTAAAAAATACAAAGTTAGTATAGGTGGCTTGAACTCCAGTGCCTTATTCAAGACTTATAATCAGCAGTCGAAAGCAAGCAAATATGGCCTTGGAGTTTATGTCAAATAAAATAAGCAGAATTTGATGTGTGATGTCCATAAGATTGTTCATATTTCTTGGTGCTTAGGCTCTGGAGATGAAAGATTGGCAATAAATGGTTCACTTCAGCACAGCAAGCGGATGTCCCAGAGGGACATATAGTAATAGCGACGGGTTAAAACCTGTCACTAATACCTGGCATCTCTCAGGGATTTATCAGCACTTACCGCATAGCAGGAGTCATTTGCGACACTACTAATTTGCTGCTACATACCAGATTATGGGAGCAAAGGACTAATGCGAACCTAATGGTTGCAAGTATGTGCGCATTAGTCCTTTCCGCCTTTAGTTTGGGGAGAAAAGGTATGGCTGGCAGTGGCGGAAATGACTCCTGCTATACTTACAACACATGCGTAACAGCGGTGCCAGTCCGAAGGACGTTAAGGCGAATGCCCCCAGCCCAGCAATTCATTGGTGGGAATCTGGCACAACCACAAATACTGAGTCCGGAGGACGGCACAAAGGGAAAAGTTTGGGAAGAGGGAACTTCCTTCTTGACAGCATAACGCTGCTAAAAATTATGGCACTTAAGTTAAATTAAAGACCAAAGGTGGTGATTTGTTTGCCGACAGTCGTAGCTAAAGATAACGAGTCCTTCGATTTTTTGCTGAAACGCTTCAAGAAGAAATGCGAGAAAGCTGCTATCCTTTCTGAGATAAAGAAAAATCAGGCCTACGAGAAGCCCAGCGTAAAGAAAAAACGCGAAGCCAACGCTGCACGCCGTAAGATGCTGAAGATTCAGCGTCGGATGCAACGCTACATGAAATAGTCTGTATATCGATTTAACAGACTTTTTTTAGACTCATACTTAGCTACAGGGATTCGTCCCTGTATGCTTTTTTATAGGGGAGAAATGCCATGGGAATTATTGATTGGATACTACTCGGATTCCTGGTGCTGTTCATCTGGTTTGGATGGCGCAAGGGTTTCACTGCGGCCATCGTGCAGCTTGGCGGACATATTCTCACCTTCATTTTAGTGGCACATTATTTTCCCTTGGTGCAGCTGAGCCTGATGAGCAAATTTGGCATCGGACGGAACTGGGCGCTATTTTGGGCGATAATTCTGATCGTGGTGCTGGTGGCAGTGGTGATCAAAGTAGTGATCTTCATCCTGCAGAGAGTGCTGAAAGTGCTGAAGCTCACCACCGCCAATAAAACTGCCGGAGCCGGATTGGGACTGGTGAATGGTCTGATCGTGATCATGATTTTCATGGTGCTGCTGGATTTCGTGCCTCCGCTCTCCAATCCTCTGAAGATAAGTGACAATCATCGCGTTTATGCAGGGATAAACCTGCTGAAAGAAGAGGTTTTCACCAAGCTGAATTTAACCCAGCGCATGAAGCTGCTGAAACTGCCATCGCTAAAAGAAGAAGAAACGGAATAGAATTTGACCCAATACCGCAATCCCGATCTGGAATATGAAAGCCTGCGAAACCAGATCGGCAGTAGATGCCATAGCGCTCTGGGCAGGCTGCATGCCGATGCTTTGCGTCCCCTGGCAGAGCTTTCCGAGATCAGGCGTTCACAAAATCTCGTAAAAGAAATCCAGGAATTGCTGGAACGCGGCCTGGATTTTAGTTTCGAGGAATTGGGCGACATAGAGCCCCTTTTTGAAGACAGCAAATTCAGCCTCTTCGGTTATGAGGAATTCGCCGCTATAAACAGCAATGTGAGCTGCGCGGAAGAGATTTTGAAGCGCATCGATGCCCTTTATGACTATCCCCTGCTGGACAAGCTGATAAAGGGTCTTTTCGCCATGCCGGAGCTCAGCCGGCGCTTTTTCCAGATATTTGATTTTGAGGGCAACGTGCTGGATACGGCTTCGCCGGAACTGGCTTCCATCCGTCGGCGCACTGCAGGCCTGCGGGTTCGCATCCAGAAAACCATGCAGAATCTGCTGGGTGATGCACAATTTGAGCGCTATCTGCAGGATAAATTCGTTACCCAAAGGGAAGACCGCTATGTTTTGCCCGTGAAGGAAGCCTCCGTGCCCTTTGTGCAGGGCATCGTGCAAGGTCAATCCGGCAGCAAGGCCACGGTCTTTGTGGAGCCCATGGCCGTGGTGCCGATGAATAACGAACTGCAGCTTGTGAAGCAGGAAGAAAAGCAGGAGCTGTATCGCATTTTCAATGAATATACGCAGCAGATCAAGGCGCAGAAAGAGCAGCTGAAAAAAAACCAGCAGCTACTGGCACTGCTGGATTTTCGTTTTGCCTGCGGACGTTTGGGGAGATTGCTAAAGGCAGAGGTGCCCATCATGGTATCCCACCCGGAATTGAAGCTGCGCACGGCACGTCATCCCTTGCTGGCTTTGAGCCTGGGGGATGTAATCAAGGTGGTTCCCTTCGATCTGGATTTGGGGATTGAAACACGGCTATTGATCCTCAGCGGACCCAATACCGGGGGTAAAACGGTGCTGATGAAGGCCGTGGGGCTGATTACCCTGATGGCGCTTTCGGGATTGCCGGTACCTGTGGCTGCGGATAGTGAAATCGGAATCTTTAGCGGCGTTTATGCCGATATCGGGGATGATCAATCCATCGAAAATGCTCTTTCCACCTTCTCTTCGCATTTGGATAAGATCAGCAAAATGATCGCTGCCGCCGATGCCAATACCATGGTGCTGATCGATGAACTGGGTGCGGCAACTGATCCTCAGCAGGGTTCAGCCTTGGCGCAGGCGATTTTGGAACGCCTGGCGGAAAAGAACTGCCTGGGGATCATTACCACGCATTACACTGCGCTTAAAATCTTTGGCGAAGATCATCCTGCCTGTGCAAATGCCTCCATGCAGTTTGATCTGAAGTCCTTGCACCCCACCTACCGCTTTGTAAGCGGCTTTCCTGGCGATAGCTTTGCCATCGAAGTGGCTGCTTCCCTGGGCTTGGATGCAGAGCTTATCGAACGCGCCAAAAGCCTTGCCGGAAGCCAGAATCTGCAATTTACGGAACTCCTGAAGAAAATGCAGGAGGAAAAGAAAAATCTGAGCGTGGCTACTTACCAGTTTGAGCTGAAAACCCGCAATCTCGCTGCCCGCATCGCTGAATTGGATGCCAAAGAAGATAACTGGCAAAGCGAACTGAAACAGCGCCGCCAAACTCACCTGAAAGAGCTGCAAAAGGAGCTTATCGCCCAGCAAAAGCTCTATCAAAATGAGCTTAGCGATCTGAAAAATCTGGAAAAGACAGAACGAAAAGCACATTCGGAAAGAAAATTGCATGAGCTTAGTGAGCATAGTGCAAATCTCAATGCCGAGCTGAATAGCCTGGCCGGAAAAGACCTGAAGCAGCTTGGTAAACCCAAACCCGGCGACAGAGTTTATCTGGCCAGCTTTGATGCCGAAGCCGTAATTGTATCGATTCATGGCGACACTGCCACGGTGGACATGAATGGCATCAGCTTCAAAGCACCTGTGAATACGCTTTTTGCTGCCAAAGCCACTGCGGAACATGCGGCCACTAGCTACGTTACCAGCGCCATCAGTCCCAAAGCGAAATTCGAACTGAAAGTGCTGGGGCTTACCTTTGACGAGGCCATGCCCCTGATCGATGAATTTTTGGATGACGCGGCACTGGCAGGTTTGCATAGCCTGCGGATCGTGCATGGCAAAGGCACCGGCGCATTGCGCAGCAAGATTCGCGACTATCTGAAACGAAAAAAAGGAATAGTAAGTATCGATACCCCGGGGCTTAGCGAAGGCGGAAGCGGAGTTACCATCGTTAGATTGTAGGGGCGAAAGTAATTAAGAATGAAGAATGAAAAATGAAGAATGAAACACAAGCTGAGCAGGAGTCATTAAGCCCACTGCAAGTTTCATGCTTAGCGGTAGTTTTTTGGGCTGAAGGACTCATGCGGTCTTTGGCTTTGTAATAATATACGCATGAGTCCTTTACGCCTATGGAATGAGGTGAAAAAATGATAAGCTTGCGCTGGCGCAAATGACTCCTGCTTTGCGAAGTCGCACAGAGCCCAATAACGATTAACTTATAGATATAAAACAATGGAAAATAGCTTAATAGATCAGATCAGACAGGCCAATGACATCGTGGAGGTAATTCAAGGTTATCTCCCGCTGAAGCACGTGGGTACGAATTGGCGGGGTATTTGCCCCTTCCATAATGACACCAAGCCCTCGCTTTACGTTAGCCAGCCCAAACAGATCTATAAGTGCTTCGCCTGCGGAAAAGCCGGAAACGTAATCACCTTCGTGGCCGATTATGAAAAGCTGAGCTTCATCGAAGCAGTTAAAAAGCTGGCTCAGCGCATGGGCATCCAGATTCCGGAATATGAGCGCACCAAGACTGTCTCTACGAAGCGTGAGCAGCTGCTCACCATCTATAAATCTGCCGGAGAATTCTTTGCCACGTCGCTTTTCCAGCACGGCGCTCAGGTGCTGGAATACCTTGCCAGGCGTTCCTTCACGCCCGAAACTGCCAAAGAACTGCAGCTTGGCTATGCGCTGAACAGCGAAAAAGCCCTACTAAATCACCTCATGAAAGAAGGTCTCAGCGTAGCCTTGCTGAAGGAATCCGGACTTTTTGGAGTATATTCCGGCAATCTCACCGATCTCTTTCGCGATCGCCTCATGTTTCCCATTCACAATAGCTTTGGCGATGTGATTGCCTTCGGGGGCAGGCTTTTGCAAGAAAGGGAAGGTGTAGGAAAATACATCAATTCCCCTGGAACAGAGCTTTACACCAAGGGCAAGGAACTATATGGGCTTTTTAAAACCAAATACAATATCAGCAAAGCAGGTTCGGCCATTGTCTGCGAAGGCTATTTCGATTTCCTGCGCCTATATTCCGCGGGCTTCAATAACTCCGTGGCCAGCTTGGGAACTGCCTTAACCGAAGATCAGATTAACCTTATTGCCAGGTTCTGCAACAAAGTAACCATGCTCTATGACGGCGACAATGCAGGTATCAAAGCTGCCGTACGCGGTGGTTTGCTATGTTTGTCCCGGGGCATGGAAGTTTCCGTGGCGCTTCTTCCCGAAGGTGACGATCCCGATTCGCTGATCTTGAACAAAGGCAAGGAAGCCATGCAGGAAATTTTGGATAAAGCTCCCGGCTTCATCAGCTATCTGGCTAACGATAAAGGCCCGGAACAAGCTACTGCAGAGCGTATCGAGCTAATTCTGGATGCCCTGCGCAACCTCAAAGACCAGATAAAACGAGAGCTGCTGCTAAAGGACGTTTCGGAAGCCTTTGGAATCAGCATCAGTGCCCTGAATAGCAAGCTCCGCCGCAGTACACCCGTTTATAGCTCTGCCACACAAGCCAGCACGGAGCCTGCCCCTGCCGAGAATTATGAGGAACGCCACCTGCTCATTCTGGCCCTAAGGGACTATGAATCGTATAAAGCACTTGCAAATGAACTCGATCAGAGTTATTTTAGTAATAGGCTTTATCGCGAGATCTATCTGTATTTAATCGGTAAAGACCTGAATGCAGATGAATATGAAGC
>JAGOGT010000078.1 GCA_017996595.1 Candidatus Cloacimonadota bacterium | reverse complement strand
GATTCCCGGGAACTGCGTTTTGAATGGGAACTGCCATTATATAAGGATGACATAGTTCAATATCAGATCCACAAGCTTCCTGCCATCAGCGATACGCTTTGGGCACAAATGAAAGACGTTCCGGAAGCTCTGCAGGGCCGCACCGAAATTATCACGGCCGGTGGAATCGGCTATGGCCAACTTCAACTGAAGAACTATGCGATTGTGCAGTTGCCTCCGGATGCCAGTCCCGAAGCTTTTACCAATGCCAGATATGCACTGCAATTAATGGATGCGGATGGCTTCAGTTCTCTTTCCTCACTCAGCACTCCGCGGCTGAAAACCAAGGCTGATCTGCCGCCCCTATCCATCTTTAAAGTCGAAGATAAACCCAATGACAAGGGCGATAAGCTTACCGTGGTGTGGGATGATCCGATCTGCTTTGTGGTGAAAACCACCGCTTTAAACTCCGAATTCAGTAAATTCCGCATCAATTACCAACTGAACAAGACCGAAAATCAAGATGTAAAAAGCATCTATTTTGAATTCTTCAAGCAAGGTGAAAGCAAGTCTTTCGTAAAGATCAAGGAATTCTATCCCGATAATTCCATCGTGATGAAGGTTCCCAAAGGCTATGATTATAAGAAGGGCTTCCGGGTGAAGATCACCATGGAAGGCACGCCTGCCATAGCCGAGGGCTATCATCTGGAACAAGATCTGATGTATGACAAGAGCATGATGACCCTGCTTCCCACCAAGGAATTGTATCGCAATGGAAAGGATGTATCCACTATCAGTAATGTAGTATACAAAAAAACGGTTGCATCCGATAATCTGACCCTGGTGAAGAAGAATACCTCTTTTGATAATAGCCTGGATGTTCCCATTCCTTATCCCAGCACTCTGCAAAAGCCCGTATATGGATTCAGCTTTGCCCAGGGAGATTCCTTGATTACTTTGGTGCAAGGTGCCATGGGCATGGAGCGCAAGGCTCGCAAGCTGAAATCCGGTGATATCACCACCCCGATGGTGCTGTTCTCTGCCGATACCGATCTTGTTTATGACAAAAAGAATAAGGTTCGCATCGATACCAGCATCTTCCCGGAACTGGGAGTGAAGCAAGCCAAAGAAAAGGTGGAAGACCTGCAAAAGCAGATCACGGAAATGACTGCTCAGAAACAGAGTTTAGCCGATCCTGCCGCAATTGCTCAGATCGACGCTCAGCTGGAAAAACTGGGAAATCAACTGGCAGCTTATAAAGAAAATGCCGACCTTCTGAAAGCCAATTCCATCAGTGGCCGCAAAGCCAGAATGCGCTATATTGCCAAGGTTCGCGAGGACTATAGCCGCTATCAGAGTTATCAGGTGGTTCGTACCGATAATAAGGGCCTCTTCAATGAATCGGAACTGGCCAAAGAGGGCGACGAGATTGCCTATATGAAGCCGGTGTCCAATTGGTTTGATACCAATAAGATCGTTACCCTGATTGCGATGCTGATCTTTGGAGCCATGGTGGTGATCTTCGTGAATCTGGCACGCCGTGGTAAAGACCTCTATGTGCGTCCCCTGGCCGGACTTCAGGAAATAGACAATGCCGTAGGTCGTGCCACAGAAATGGGACGCCCGATCATGTATATGATGGGTACCGCTGCACTTTCCGACGTGGCCACGATCGCTTCCATGGGGATCATAGGCTCGGTAGCCCGCAAGGCGGCAGAATATGACACCAAGCTGATCGTGCCGATGTATAACTACATCACCATGCCGGTGGTGCAGGAAATCGTGCGTGAAGCACACTATGCGGTGGGCCGCCCTGATACCTTTGACAGGAACAGCGTATTCTTCCTCACCGATGTGCAATTTGCCTATGTGGCCGGCGTGAATGGTATCATGATCCGTGAGCGTGCCGCCACCTGTTTCTACTTGGGATTCTTCGCTGCCGAAGCGTTGCTGATGACCGAAACAGGAAATGCCGTGGGCGCCGTGCAAATCGCGGGAACCGATGCCGTTACCCAAATCCCCTTCTTTATTACAACTTGTGACTACACTCTGATCGGTGAAGAGCTGTATGCCGCATCCGCATATCTGAATCGCGAGCCAATGCAGCTGGGAACTCTGAAAGGTCAGGATTACTATAAATTCTTGATTCTCATTGTGATGATCGCAGGGGCAGTGCTCTCCACCTTCCAATTCACCGCTATAACCAAGCTCTTACCGCTGAAATAAACGAGGCTAAGAATGAAAAAAACAATTCCTTTGCTAATCGTGATCCTGGGCGGAATTATCTGGGTGATGTATGCCTTCAGCCCACATAAGATCCTGCAGGATGACTTCTACAATAAGTTCTACCTTCCCTGGGCTTATGCTTCCTCACCTTTTGCCATGCTCCTCGGGGTGATCAGCCTGAGCATGATGCACAATAGTAAGATCAAACGCCGCGCACCGAAATGGCAATTCAGCTATTTCTTCTATGCCGGATTCATTATTACTTCCCTGGCCGGATTTATCGGCGGCACCCAAAAGGGCAGCATGCTGATGTGGATGTTCGAAAATATGCAAATGCCCATGAGCGCTACGATGTTCTCGCTGCTGGCTTTTTATATGGCTTCTGCAGCTTACAAGGCATTCCGGGCACGTTCTGCGGAGGCTACAGTGCTGCTTTTGGCGGCAATAGTGGTGATGCTGGCTCAGGTGCCTTTGGGAGTGAAGATTTCCCGGCACTTGCCTGCTATTTCGCAATGGATTCTCGATGTGCCCAATCTGGCTTCCAAGCGCGGAATTCTGCTGGGCGTGGGTCTTGGCTCCGTGGCCACCTCACTGAAGATCCTGCTGGGTATTGAACGCTCCTATCTGGGCGGCGGGGATTGATGGAGATGAAAATGAATCTACTTGAAAGAATGCAACAACTCGACCGGCGCTACATCTACATCGTAGTGGCCCTGGCGATTATCATTCCCCTGATGATTCCCTATAATTCGGATAACGTAACCTCTCCGCCTACGGAGAATCTGTATCAGATGATCGATTCCTTTGCGGGAAGAGAAGATCGTGCCGTGCTGCTGAGTTTCTATCACGATGCCGCTACGATGCCGGAGCTCTACCCCATGGAAGTGGCCATCCTGCGCCATTGCTTCGAACGCAATGTGAAAGTATTCACCCTCACCTGGTTCACTTCCGGAGCCCCGATCATTGATTTTGCTCTGAACAGCGTGAAAGAGGAATTCCCGAATATCAAGAGCGGTGTGGATTACTGTAACTTTGGCTATAAGCCTCAGGCCTTTGCCATGGTGCTGGGTATGGGTGATAATATCGCCAATACCATGAATACCGATGCCGAAGGACGCAAGCTGGAAAGCCTGGAGATCATGAAGGGCATCAATAACTATAATGAAATGAATCTGGCTGTGGAATTCTCCGGAAGCTCCGCTGGCGGAATGTGGATCACCTACGCACGGCCGAAATTTGGCCTTAATGTAGCTGTGGGTGTTACTGCCGTGATGGCTGCCGACGAATATCCTTACCTGCAATCCGGTCAGTTGATCGGCATGCTGGCAGGATTGAAAGGCGCTGCCGAATATGAAAAGCTGGTGGATGTATTCGCCGCCTACCGTGAACCGGGACGCGACTATCGCATCAGAACCGATGCCGATGGCAAGAAGCTGCTTCCGGGACGCCCCTTTGGCCGTGAAATCCTGAATGATGAAAGCACCAAAAAGCTGATCAACATCACTACCCAGACCAAAGCGGAATTTACCCCGGCGGAATATACTGCCTTCCTGGCTAAGTATCCCGAGCAAGTGGGATTATTCAATAGCCTCAAAGAGGAAACCGATGGCAAGGTGATCGTGGATGTAACTAAAATCACTCCCCAATTGCGCGATCAGATGGGAGAATATGCCTTCGAAGATATCAATCGCCTCACCCGCAATACCATCTATAAATTCAAGGTTGCCCGCATCGGTATGAATGCTCAGTCCGTAGCCCACATCATGATCATTGTGTTCATCCTCCTGGGTAATATCGGCTACTTCATCCAAAAAGCCAGAGCGGCAAAGAACTAAGGAGAGAGAATAATGTCTTATGAATTAATGAGTAATCTGGTGGGTGCTTTCTTCACCCTGTGCATCTTCTCTTTCCTGTATAAGGACAATCCTTTCTACCAAATGGCCGAGCAACTGCTGGTAGGTATTTCCCTGGGCTATGGATTGGTATTCACCTATGAACGCCTCTTCATTCCCTACGTGTGGCAACCGATTGTGCTGAAGCATAATTACTACCTTATCTTCCCTGCCATCCTGGGTATGCTCTATCTGTTCCGTTTCTCCCGCAAGCTGGGTTGGCTGTCCAGGTATCCCATTGCCTTTTCGATGATGTCGATCGGTATGGGAGTGCCCATGGGTATTCATGCTTCCATTCTGGTGCAGATGCGCCAGGCCATGGTTCCCATCGAGACCCTGAATCTGTTCCTGATTTTCCTGGGAACCGTTGCCGTGCTGCTTTATTTCTTCTTCTCCAAAGCACACAGCGGAACCTATGGCAAGTTCGTGAATATCGGCAAATGGTACATGATGATCGGCTTCGGCGCTTCCTTCGGAATGACCGTTATGGCTCGTATTTCCCTACTTATCGGACGTATCCAGTTCCTGGTGAATGACGTCCTCGGTCTCTTAAAATAAACACAAGGTTTAGGGAGCCCAAAGCTATAATCTAGCCCCGGGCTCCCTGACAATACATCATGACTGTCACGGCCGTCCCCTTTGCGGATGGTACCGTTGCCCCAGCCCAAGGATTTTTTAGATGAAAAAAGCTCTTGCTGCCATGATCGTGATCCTGCTTATCTGCATGGGTCTGATTAGCTCTGATCAAGCCAAATCGCCTTCCCTGAAGGGGAAAATCACCGATATCAGCGCCTCCGATATGCCCTATGACGATGGCGCCGGCATCATTCTGAAGTGGAAACCCCTGGATAAAAGCCACCGCGTTATCGCCTATCACATCTACCGCGGTGTTTCCAAAGACAGCCTGTTCCTCACCGGAACGGTGGAAGTGGATCCCAAAACAGGAGTTATGGCTCCCGAGCTATTCTATTACGACCGTGGGGATCAGCCCCTCATCGAGTTCGAATCTGCCCCGGCCCGCCTGAAGAAAGAAAAGCAACAAGCGGATAACAGTCCCCTCTATCGCAGGTTCCCTCAGGATCCCAAGCTGCTGGGTGCCGTGCTGGATCGCTACAACGTGCTGGCCGCTGTGAAGAACAGTAAGTTTTACCATAAAACCTTCCCTATCAAGCAGGATGACGATCTTGTCGCCGGCATGAAGCTGTATAACATGGAATATGTTTACGCTATGCCCATGGCCGGAACCAAGTATTATTACACCGTGCTGGCCATCAATGAACGCGGACGCTATCTACCCTATGCCGATATCCAGGAGGTAGTGCCCACGGATGATGCTCCCGAACCCAAAGCTGTGATGTACAGCACATATGTACGTGATACCGGCATCTTTAATTTTGAGTGGAATCTCCCCCTCTCCAGCCCCGATATTGCCATGTGGGAAGCCTGGCTGGTGCCCAAGGCAAGCATGTCTGCCTATGGCGAAGCACTTCCCGCTACCTGGCAAAATAGTGCCATCAATCTCTTTCAAATCCCCAATACCAACATCTACAACGCTCCCACCCTGTACCATCAGGTTAATGCCAAAGAGGTGGGACTGGCTCTTCCTGCCAATATGGATGACTACAGCATCGTTTTTGGCTACATGGATTATGCTGGACAGAGTGCTGCCGTTTCTGCCAAACAATTCAGAGTGCTGAATAGCTCCGAACTTCCCAAGCCCGAGAATTTCAGCATTCAAGACAAACCCAATGACAAAGGCGACAACCTCGTAATCTCCATCGACAAGCCAATCGCCTATGTGAGCAGCGCCATCTTCATGAACCGGAAAAAGAGCGATCTGAAGATAAATTACGAAGTATCCGAAAATGAATTTTATGATATCCGCAAAATGGAATTCCAATTGCTGGATACCCGGCATCAACTAGTGGGAAAAACCACCGAACACTTCGTGGACCGCGCCGTCCGCTTCAAACTTCCGGAAAAGTATCATGGCATGAAGGAGC
>JAGOGT010000077.1 GCA_017996595.1 Candidatus Cloacimonadota bacterium | reverse complement strand
TCGGTGATGCCTGCAAATCTTGTCCGGAAGCGGTAACCTTCAGCGTTAAGCGCGAAGACTACGAAGAATACGGCAAAAAGGTCGGCGTGCTGGCCACCGAGAATGTGGACGTCCGCAGCCTTCGCGAAACCATCATCTACGGCATCAAGGGTATTTCCGCCTATGGCGAACATGCCTGGATGCTTGGCTACATCAGCGATGATGTAAATAAATTCGTGATGGAAGGCGTTGCCGCCACCATTGATGACAGCCTCAGCGCCGAACAGCTTACCGGCCTTGTGCTTAAGACCGGCGAATATGCAGTTAAGGTAATGGAACTGCTGGACAAAGCCAATACCGATACCTACGGCGTTCCCGAACCTACTGTGGTGCAGCTTGGCGTGGGCAAAAATCCCGGCATCATCGTCAGTGGACACGACCTGAAAGACTTCGAAGAGCTCTTGCAGCAAACCGAAGGCCAGGGCATCGATATCTACACCCACAGCGAAATGTTGCCTGCCAATTATTATCCCGCCTTCAAGAAATACAAGCATTTCCATGGCAATTACGGTAGCTCCTGGTGGCATCAATTGGAAGATTTCGAAAACTTCAATGGCCCCATTCTCATGACCACCAATTGCATCGTGCCCCTGCGCAAGGAAAATACCTACCTGGATCGGTTCTTCACCACGGGCATGACCGGTTACCCCGGCGCCACCCACATTCCCGAACGCCAACCCGGCAAGCAAAAGGACTTCAGTGCCCTTATTGCCAAGGCCAAAACCTGCCAGCCGCCCAAGGAAATCGAAACCGGAACCATCACCGGCGGATTCAATTACCGCACCGTGCTTTCCATTGCCGATAAGGTGGTGGAAGCCGTGAAATCCGGTGCTATCAAGCGTTTCGTAGTGATGGCCGGTTGCGATGGCCGCATGCCCAGCCGCAAATACTTCACCGAAGTAGCCGAAAAGCTCCCGAAGGACGCCGTGATCCTTACCGCAGGATGCGCCAAATACCGCTATATAAAGCTTAATCTTGGCGATATCGGTGGCATTCCCCGCGTGCTTGATGCCGGCCAATGCAACGATTCCTATTCCCTGGCGATCATCGCTCTGAAGCTGAAGGAAGCCTTTGGCCTGGAGGATGTGAACCAGCTTCCCCTGTCCTTTGACATCGCCTGGTACGAACAAAAAGCCGTAGCCGTGCTGCTGGCCTTGCTATATCTGGGATTCAAGAACATCCAGATCGGGCCTACCCTGCCCGGATTCCTGTCCCCGAACGTGGCCAAAGTGATCATCGATACCTTTGGCCTGAAGCAGACCACCAATGCGGACGACGACGTCAAAGCAATGTATGCATAAATAGTCTCATCCTAAACCCAGAAAAGCGGCCCTGTCCTATGCGGATGGGGCTTTTGCTTTGACATCGCATTCATCCCGTGGATGCCACCCGGAGTCATCCTTCATCGCGATCCAGGTTGGTTCCTGGAGGTAAGTTGGAAGAAAATGCATGCCACCAGCCCAGCAGTTTACTGCTGCGATTTCATGCGTACCAGGATATTTTTATGAGTCCGAAAGACGCTAAGGCGTATGCCCCCAGCCCAGTATTTTAGTGCTGGGTCATGCGATTGGTTTTATAAGGAATCCGGAGGACGGCACCTGAGATGGATGGTGTCGTCCTCCGGACTCAGCTCTAACAACGCATCTGTAACCACAGCAATGAATTGCTGGGCTAGGGGCATGCGCCTTTACGTGCTCCGCACTTTTATTATATCTACTTTTCTCTGAAACAGGGGATTTACTGAGCAGGAGTCATTTAGCCCATTTTCAATCATGAATTTACGGTAAACTATAAGGGCTAAAGGACTAATGCGTTGCGAGCAGGAGTCATTCAGCCCACTTTCAATCATGAATTTACGGTAAACTATAAGGGCTAAAGGACTAATGCGAAAAGTGGGTTAGATTGTGTTCGCATTAGTCCTGCAGCCCGTGAAATTAGCAGTAACTTAATAGCACGCAGAGGGCTGCATGACTCCTGCTCTGCGACATCGACTCCAGCAATGCGGTTAAGGTACAGGCGGTCGCTGTACCGCCTACTACAATAAACGGCCCTTCAGCGAGCGCCGGTACGGTAATTTTATGAGAAACTCATTGACAAGATATTCATTCTATAATTTGTTGCAAAAGTGAGAATTATGGTAGATATGATGTTTCTTTACAGCTTATGGGAGACTATGCTTATGGCAATCTTGGTGCCGGAGGTATAAGAAGTGTCTTGCAGGCTAAGAAAAAAAACCACAAATATAACGCACTTGAAAGCGACAAACTTATCGCAGGGAGGAATAATGAAAAAGCTGATGTTTATCATTTTGATGGGGCTTTGCAGCGTGATGCTTTTTGCCCAGACCGAAGACTGGCTGTGGGCAAATAGAGCCGGAGGGACGAGTTACGATAGAGGACAAAGCATATCCATCGATGCCGACGGCAACGGCTATGTGACAGGACGTTTCCAAGGTACTGCCACATTTGGCAGCACTACCCTCACCAGCAGCGGATCTTATTACACTGACATATTTGTCGTAAAGCTTGATCCCAACGGTAACTGGCTCTGGGCAAAGCAAGCAGGAGGGGAGAGTGATGATGTTGGCTATGGAATAGCCACCGATGCCTACGGCAACAGCTATGTGACAGGGTATTTCAGAGGCACTGCCAGCTTTGGCAGCACTACCCTCACCAGCAGTGGTTATGGAGATGTCTTTGTTGCCAAGCTTGATACCAACGGCAATTGGCTCTGGGCAAGGCAAGCCGGAGGGACGGATCATGATCATGGCAGTGGCTTTTCCACCGATGCCAGTGGCAACTGCTATGTCACAGGATATTTCTCTGGCACTGTCACATTTGGAACAACAACCCTCACCAGCAGTGGGGATGAAGATGTCTTTGTTGCCAAGCTTGATCCCAACGGTAACTGGCTGTGGGCAAAAAAGGCCGGAGGGGCGAGTTATGATTATGGCAATGGAATTTCCACCGATGCCAGCGGCAACTGCTATGTTACAGGATTTTACCAATGGACTGCCAGCTTCGGCAGCATCACCCTCACCAGCAGTGGGGTACGAGATATCTTTGTCGCCAAGCTGGATTCCAACGGTAACTGGCTGTGGGCACTGCAAGCCGGGGGGACGGGTGGGGATGGTGGCTTTGGCATTTCAACTGATGCCAGCGGCAACAGCTATGTAACAGGATATTTCATGGGCACCGCCAGCTTCGGCAGCACTACCCTTACCAGCAGTGGCATTACTGATATCTTTGTCGCCAAGCTTGATCCCAACGGCAACTGGCTCTGGGCACAGCAAGCCGGAGGGACGGGTGGTGATATAGGCCAAGGCATATCCACAGATGCCATCGGCAACTGCTATGTAACAGGAGATTTTTCGGGCACTACTAGTTTTGGCAGCACTTCACTCACCAGCAGTGGGGATAAGGATTTCTTTGTTGCCAAGCTTGATATCAACGGCAACTGGCTCTGGGCAAAGAAGGCTGGAGGGACGAGTGAAGATTATTGCTATGGCATTGATACCGATGCCAGCGGAAATAGCTATGTAACAGGGTATTTCTATGAAACTGCCACATTTGGCAGCACTACCCTCACCAGCAGTGGATATGATGATATCTTCGTTGCCAAAGTTGGAGAGTCTGTTGAAATTGATGACAACATTGCACCTGATGCCAATGTAGTATTAATAGGCAACTATCCCAATCCCTTCAGTTTACAAACCGAGATCAAGTATGAGCTAAAAGCATCGGCTCCGGTCAGGATAGACATCTATAACCTGAAGGGGCAATTGGTAAGCACCTTGGTGAACGAAGCCAAAACTGCCGGACTGCATGGGGTGGTTTGGAACGGCTTAGATAAAAACAACCGACAAGTTGTTAGTGGAATTTACTATTATACCATGACCTCAGGCAATTTCACGGCTACCCGCAAGCTGATCTTGTTAAAATAAAGACTCTTTCCATCAGGACGCCCAAGACTCGCGTGATTGGAGGAGGCGGTTATTGGTGGAGTCGATTTGGCTTCTCCCAGTTTCATGCATAATTCTCTGTTAATAAGCCGAATGGACTACACGGGTGGGTTGGCGAGGTTTGCTGTAGTCCATGCCGCCCTTAGCTTGGGAAACAGTTTTGGAATTGGCGGTGGCGGCATCGACTCCAGCAATGGCACCTCAATGGTCAGTGATTTTTAACCCACAAAACTGAACATGATAAAAAAGCCCCCGGAATATCCAGGGGCACTATAACTCGTAGCTTGTAACTCGTAGCTCGTAGCTTACTTACTACTTATCGCTATCAAGCAGCTCCATATCTTCCAGCTCAGAGGCAAAAAGCTCATCGAACTTATCGGCAACGGCATTGTATTCGGCGTCGTCTTCGATGATGCTGAGCGCGATATTGTCTTCTTCATCGCCCACTTCTTCGAAGCGCAGGATGTCATATTCCTCAGAATCGAGTTCGGACAGGGCAACATATTGCTTGCCATTGTGTTCCAGGATGTTCAGGACGTTAAAATCCTTCTTGGTGCCATCTTCCATATCCAGGGTGATGATATTGGATTCGCAATCGCATTCGTCGCCGCATTCGCAATCGTGATTATGCTCACCTTCGCAGTTACAGCCGTTTTTCTCTATCTCTGTCATGATAATCTCCTTATGTTTGTTGTTTTGTGCCACATTCCCCAAGGGGGTGATTCTGGCAAGCTAAATCTTTCTGGGGTTATATGGTTGTAAGGCAAGGTGGGAATTCTATTGACAGTTTTGTGGCGCTTTTCGAGATTGCAAAAAAACAAAAAAAACAAGTCCTGGAGGAGAGATGAGCTATCGTGTGCTCGCCATAAACCCCGGTTCAACTTCAACCAAGATCGCTGTTTACGAAGACAGCACCCCTCTTTTTGAGAAGACCCTGCGTCATGACCCCGCAGAATTGGAACCCTATCCCACGATTATCGACCAGTATGATTTCCGCAAGCAACTGGTGATGGAAGCGATGGAAGAGAATGATGTTAAGCCCCAAAGCCTTAGTGCCGTGGTAGGCCGCGGAGGATTGGTGCGTCCCGTTAGCGGCGGTACCTGGAAGGTTAATGAGGCCATGCTGCGTGACCTGAAGGATCCCGGCCTCTGGGGCAGAATTCATGCTTCCAATCTTGGCGCTTTCATTGCCAAAGCCGTGGCTGAACCGCTTGGCATTCCCTATTTTATCGTTGATCCCGTGGTGGTGGATGAATTTGATGATATCGCCCGTATTTCGGGAATCCCGGAGATAGAGCGCAAAAGCCTGTTGCATGCCCTGAATATTCGCTATATCCTGCGATTGCTAGCTGCGGAATTGGGCAAGGAACTAAGTACCGCCAATATGATCGGCGTGCATATGGGCGGTGGAATCTCTGTGGCTGCCATCAAAAACGGACGCATTGTGGATGTGAATAATGCCCTTTTGGGAATGGGACCCTTCTCTCCGCAACGTGCCGGAGCTTTGCCGATTGGCGATCTGCTGGATATGGCCTATAGTGGTAAATACACCCAGAAAGAACTGACTGCCTACCTCACCAAAGCTGCCGGACTGATGGCCTATTTGGGCACGGACAGCGGCATCGAAGTGAATAAACGCATCCAGGAAGGCGACCAAAAAGCCAAAGATATCCTTGATGCGATGTGCTATCAGGTGGCCAAGGAAATCGGTGCCTGCGCCACGGTGCTAAATGGCAAAGTGGATGGCATCTTCCTTTCCGGAGGCCTGGTGTATAATGAATACATCGTAAATGCCATCAAAGCGCGCACCCAGTTTATCGCTCCGCTACATCTGTATCCCGGCGAAAAAGAAATGGAAGCACTGTCCCAGGGTGGCATCCGGGTATTGCAAGGCATTGAAAAAGCCCAGGAATACCCCTATTGAAACTTAAGATAATCCTGGCACTGGTTCTGCTTTCGGCGCTTGGAATGCTGGGTGCCGAAAGCTGGACAGTGCTGGTGTATATGGCTGCCGATAATAACCTTGCCCAAATGGGAGCGCTGGATATCAACAGCATGGAAAGCGTTATCCAGCCAAGCGGGCTGAATATCATCGTGCAGGCTGATTTCCCGGAGGGAGCCAAGCGTTATAAAATCCAGCCGGATAATTCCGATAATAA
>JAGOGT010000076.1 GCA_017996595.1 Candidatus Cloacimonadota bacterium | reverse complement strand
TGGAGCATTATGCCACTAATCAGGGGATCGGCATTGGCCGCCTCAATAAGGGCTGCTAACTGCGCTTGCGTAGCGTCGTGGGGAAGAGCGCTGAGGGTGGTTTCGCAGCCAAGCTTGCTGCCGCTGGTGATGATGCTTTGCACATAATATGCCGAGGCAGGATCGGCTCCCACCTGAAAGAGTGCCATTCTGGGAGCCAGCGCATATTGCTCGATAAGTGCTTTAATCTGCTTATTGATCAGCGCGGCAATAGGTTTTCCGGTTAGTTCTTTTTCCATTGATACCTCTATACTGCCAGGCTTACATGCTCTCTGATGCGGGTGATGGAAGTGGCCAGACCAGTTTTGGAAGATATTTCACAGATAACGGCATTTACCTGTAAGCCATGATCAGAAGATTTATAGGGGCTGGGAACGCACATCAGCATCTTCTGGACGATTATTTCCTTTTGCACTCCGATCACGCTGTCGTGCGAGCCGGTCATGCCGACATCGGTGATATAGGCCATGCCTTGAGGCATAATCTCTTCATCGGCGGTTTGAATGTGGGTGTGGGTTCCCAGAAAAGCGCTGATTTTACCATCGGCAAACCAGGCCAAGGCTCTCTTTTCGCTGGTGGATTCGGCATGAAAATCCAGTAGCAGCGGAATTTGGGGATCATGTTTGGCCAGAAAACTCTGCAGAGTAGTAAAGGGATTGTCGCAAGGAGGCATGTAGATTTGTCCGCAAAGGCTAATGATACCCAGCTTCATCCCCTCCTTTTCCAGGATACAATAGCTGTTGCCGGGAGTGGAAAGAGGATAATTCATGGGCTTCACGATATGGCTCTGATTTTTGATGTATTCCAGCGAATCTGCCCGGTCCCAAAGATGGTTACCCCCGGTGAGCACATCAATCCCTGCCGTAAATATGGGATGGGCTGTCTTCTCGGTTAAGCCCTTGCCATCTGCAAGATTCTCGCCATTGGCAATAATGAAATCAGGCTGATACTGCTCTTTTAACTGCGGTAAAGAGCTAAAGACAGTTTGCCTGCCGGCTTTCCCATAAATGTCGCCGAAGAACAGAATTTTCATCTATTTCGCCATGGCTACTTGTCGGGTTTCGCGGATCACCGTTACTTTTATCTGGCCGGGGTATTGCACTTGTTTTTCGATATTGGCAGCGATTTCTGTGGCCATAAGGGCGGTATTGCCTTCATCAACTACGGATGGCTCCACGATGATACGCAGCTCCCTTCCGGCCTGGATGGCATAGGATTTATTAACTCCATCCACGGCATTGGCGATTTCTTCCAGCTTGGCAAGGCGCTGCATATAGGTTTCCAGCATTTCTCTTCTGGCACCGGGACGGGCACCGGAAATGGCATCTGAGGCCTGAGCCAAAGCGGCATACACGGATGTGGCTTCCACTTCTTCGTGATGAGCTTCGATTGCATTCACGATCACTTTGCCTTCGCCATTTTTGCGGGCCAGATTGGCACCAATGATGGCATGGGTGCCGTCAAACTCATGATCGATTGCCTTCCCGATATCGTGCAGCAATCCTGCGCGGCGGGCAATTTCCTGGTCCAAGCCCAGTTCCGCAGCCAAAATACCACAGATCCATGCGGCTTCAATGGAATGCTGAAGCACGTTCTGCCCATAGCTGGTGCGATAGTGCAGGCGTCCCAAAACCTTGATGAGATTTGGGGAGATATTGTGGATATTAGTTTCCAGCACTGCTTTTTCACCGATCTTAACCAGGGTTTCATCCATCTCTTTAGTGGTTTTGGCAACAACTTCCTCGATGCGTCCAGGATGGATGCGCCCGTCGGAAATAAGCTTTTCGAGGGACAGGCGGGCAATTTCCCTGCGCACGGGATCAAAGCATGAAAGCACTACTGCTTCGGGAGTATCATCGATAATCAGATCCACGCCGGAAGCCTTTTCAAAGGTGCGGATATTGCGTCCTTCGCGGCCGATGATTCTGCCCTTCATTTCATCCGAGGGAAGCGATACCACCGAGACTGTGGTTTCGGAAACATGATCCACGGCCATCCGTTGAATAGCCGTGGAAAGGATCTCCGCTGCTTTTTTATTGGCATCCAGTTTCAGCTGTTCGATGGTAATCCGGGCATCATTTGCCGCTACCTGACGGGCTTGGCTGATCAGTTCATCGCGAAGGCGGTTCAAAGCTTCTTCGCGTGATAATCCGGCAATTTCAGCCAGCTTGTTTTTCTGAATGGAGATGATATCTTCGTACTCGTTCTTTTTGAGGGAAATTTCATCTTCTTTCTGTTTCAGCTTGCGTTCCTGTTCGGTGAGGTTGCTTTCCTTTTTGTCCAGGGAATCGAGGCGTTTATCGAGGGAACCGAGGCGTTCGTTATATTTCTTTTCCTGAGCCCGCAGTTCTTTCTGGCGTTCTTTTACTTCTTCATCGAGGATGCGTTTTTGCTTGAACCATTCTTCACGGGCTTCTAGAATGGCGGCTTTCTTGGCATTTTCAGCTTCAGTTTTGGCTTCTTTTTTCAGGTCCTCGGCAATGGTAGTGGCTTGTGAGATCAGCTTGAAGGAGCTGTTGCGGCGGATCAGATAGATCACCATGGCGATCACAAATCCAATTACTATGCCCAACCCTACCGCGAGGTACGGATTTATTGTTAACATAAGTATATCCTTTCATAAATCTATGCAGCTTCGGGAACCCCGAAGCGAATAAAAAGCCCGCGTGAACCGTGTAAGCTTGTCATTACAAAGCCAAGCATGAAGTGGGAATCTACCTTGTGAGCTTTATGTATCCGAAACTTGTCGGCACGCATGCCACTCATGGCTCAACTCCCGCATATAAAGTAGCTTTTATGCAATTCATATCACGAATTCCGCAGGCTATGGGGTGTCGGTGAGGATCATCGAGATCATCCCGTTAAGTCTTTCAATATCTGTGCTTAAAGTGTTGTTTTTCTCTTCCAGTAAAACAACTTGTTCCTGTTGTTGAAGGCAGATCAATAGCAGCAGCTTCGTGAAATCAAGATTATCGAAGGTACTGTTCAGTTCTTCGATCTGTCGGTTAATCTCGTCTGCCACTCTGGTAGTGCGCTCGGGGTTATCGCTTTTGAGGCGAAACCTGCGCCCAAAGATCTCTACTTCAACAGATTGCATCTTAGTCCCCGGATTCGATCAAGGGAAAGATGCTGTCAATTTTCTTGATAGCGCCTTCGGCTATGGTTTCAAAGCCGGCGATCATTTTCTGTAATTCGTTGTAGCGGTTTTCCAGAGAGCTATATTCAGTTTGCAGCGCTTTCAATTTATTATCCTGTTCCGCAGAGGATTTGCTGCTGGATTGGATTTGTTCCATTAATTGCTGGTTTTCGTCAGTCAATTGACTGATCTTAGCATCCTGTTGCTCCAGTCTTTTCTTATCATCGGTATATTGGTCGATCAGTTTTTGGATCTTGTCTTGCAGGTTTACCACATGACTTTCCATAAGTCTCACCTCATTTTTATCTGCCAAGCATTTTGCAGTTTGTTTTGTATGGATTCAAAAAGTAAATCGATACGTTCATCTGTCAATGTTTTTTCTTGATCCTGGAAGCGAATGTGAATGGACAAGCTTCGCAGCCCTTCCGGAATCTGTTTTCCGCGATATTCGTCAAAGAGCTTTGCATCGCTT
Source organism: Candidatus Cloacimonadota bacterium (assembly GCA_017996595.1). GTDB lineage: Bacteria > Cloacimonadota > Cloacimonadia > Cloacimonadales > Cloacimonadaceae > Cloacimonas. The sequence continues at coordinate 2,541 of JAGOGT010000076.1, read as the reverse complement.
ATTACAGAGGGTTCCACGGCGATAATCGCCGCTGCGATCTCTGCAAAGGGTACCGCGTTATTAATCAAAAAAGAAATGTCTCTGGTTACGGCGGGATGACGGGGGATGGGCTTAAACTCATTGGAAATTCCTCTGGAAAGGGAGATGATTGCCTCCATATCCAGATCTATCAGCCAGATGTCCTGTTTCAGGTCGATCACATCGATCCCGAATTTCTCTGCCGCGGCAGCCTGAAGCTTACCAAAGTAACCGAGGGCTTTGTTCATGCAAACAAATTCGCCACTTTCGGAAGCCACCAGAAAAGGAAGCCGTGAAGCTTGCACGCTTGCTGAAGTTAAACCAAGCAATTCCAGCAATTCGCTCACAATCCCCTTCACCGCATAAAGATCGATGGGCACTGCCTTGCTTTGCCAATGCTCATCGTAGCGGGTTCCACTTAAGATTGCTCCCAGGTGGTAGGGCTCGATAATGCCCTTATCGGCTTTCTGGTATATTTTCCCCAGCTCAAAAAGGCGCACGTTTCTTTCACCATGATTGAGGTTATAGGCCAGATTAATCAGCAATTGCGGCACCAGGGAGGTGCGCATCACGCTTTGATTGCTGCTCTGAGGATTTCTCAGCCGGATCATCTCCAGCTCTTTATCACCCTCTTTGAAGCCCAGCTTGTGCATCAGGGCCGGCTCGCTGAAGCTATAGTTCAGCGTTTCAAAGCAGCCCCGGGATACAATGTAATCCGCGGCAAAGCGTTTGATCCGATAGGCATGCCAATCCATCACTTGTTGCGGAGGCCGCTTCATGGGCACTTTATCATAGCCATCCAGCCTGGCCAATTCTTCGATGATATCTACTTCCCGTTCTATATCCACGCGGTAAGGAGGGATTTCGAAGTACAGGGTATGGATGCAATCCGGATTTTCTGTGAATTCCGTAACACCCTGCTCCATTTGCAGTTTGTGTAAGCAATATACCTTGCTGATGTCATCGATCTTTCCGGGTATCCAGGTTCCATATTGCAGGAACTTCAGTCCCAGTTTGCCCAGGTAATCCTTGATCTTGTCATCATCAAGTTCATAGCCTATCAGCTGCAGATATCTGCTGGGACGAATTCCCAGAATGCAATTGGATTTTTTGATAGGCCAGCTATCGTAAAAATCCCCGGACATCTCAGCTCCACAAAGCTCACAGATGAGCTCCGTGGCTCTTTGGGACGCCAGGTCTGCTGCCGTATCGCTTAAATGCCTTTCAAAACGATATGATGAATCGGTGCTAAGCTTGTGCTTATAGGAAGTCCTGCGAATACTGCCGGGATGAAAGGCCGCACTTTCCAAAACGATATCTTTGGTATCAGGTTTTATCGCAGAAAACTCTCCCCCCATCACTCCGGCTAAGGCAGAAGCCTTGGCGCCATCGGCAATAAGTAATTCATCGCCTTCCAGCTTATAGGATTTGCCATCCAACGCGGTGAACATCTCATCCTTATTGGCAAGCCGCACCACCACAGCGGGGGTAGTGCCTTTTTCGGGAACCGGGGCAAGCCGGTGATAATCAAAGGCATGCAGCGGATGGCCAAGCTCCAGCATTACAAAATTGGTAATATCCACCAGATTATTGATGGGGCGCAAACCGCTCTTGATCAGCGCATTCTTCATCCACAATGGTGATTCGGAAATATTGGCATTGCGAAACAGTCTTGCCGTATAGCGTGGGCACAGTTCCGGGGCGTTATTAACAAGTTCAAAAGGCATCTCTGAAGAAGGGAAGCTATTAGCCGGAAGCTTAGTCTCAGGCATTCTGAGAGGGATATTCAGCTTCGCCGAGAGGTCTCTGGCAATGCCTGTATAACCCAGCAGATCACTTCTATTGGGCGTAATCTCCAGCTCAAAGATTGCATCCGGAAGCTCGAAAAGCTTATTTGCTTCCAAACCGATAGGGGTGTCGGAAGGCAGTTCGATGATTCCTGCATGGTTATCAGAAATCCCCAGCTCTTTTTCCGAGCACAGCATTCCATGCGATTCAATTCCCCGGATCCTGGCTTTGGCAATGGTGATATCTTTCAAGGCAGTACCGGGAAGGGCAATAACGGCCATCATACCACTGTGACAATTGGGTGCTCCGCAGATCACCTGCAGATATCCCTGCTCCGTCTTTTCCGGATAGGGATAAGCGCCAATATCCACCAGACACTGATGCAAATGGTCGGATTTGGGCACCGGGGCAGCTTCGATAATCTTAGCGCTAATCACCGTTTGCGGCAGCGCTGGGAGCTCGTTTACAGCTTCCACTTCAATCCCTGCAAAGGTAAGCAGTTCATCCAGCAACTTGATGTCTTTTGGTAAATCCACATATTTAGATAGCCAGGATAGAGCGATAATCATCGTACTCCTCCCTGAAACTGACGCAGCATCTTCAGATCGTTCTCGAAGAGGATGCGCATATCGTTGATCTTGAATTTTAGCATGGCGATCCTTTCGATGCCCAGGCCAAAGGCAAATCCGGTGTATATCTCCGAATCGATGCCCAGGATGTCGAATACATTGGGAT
>JAGOGT010000075.1 GCA_017996595.1 Candidatus Cloacimonadota bacterium | reverse complement strand
CCTCTTTTACTCTTTGTTAATCAAACTGTTATCTCTGCTTTTCTCTGATTAGCTCTGCTTTTCTCTGTGTTAAAAGACTTTACCTTCTCATAAAGTGCTTAGAATCCCCCCATTCATCAAAGCCAATAGTCTCTCCGATGGAGGCAATGCGCCTGCTCAGGCATCCGATGCATTGATCGGCATTTTCGTCCAGACAGGGTTTCCCTTCGTATAGCTGATAACCCTCACGGTATTTTATGTCCGTGATATTGGGCATCAGGACATTAGCTCCGGCCAATAGTCCCATTTCGCGTCCTTCCGGATGGAGAGCTTGCAGCGCAGTAGTGGTAGCGATGTTTACGTCTTTTAGAGCAATGCGGCAGGTAGCGATGAGTTTTAGTCCCATTTCCAATGCTTCTTGCTTATCAAAGTCCTTTTCCAGATAACCCAAAGGGGTGCCGTGATGCGGAATGAAGGGACCCATCCCCAGCATATCCACGTCCTCATCATAGAAGAACAGAATGTCATCCGCAATGTCCTCAATCGTCTGTCCTGGCAAGCCTACCATCACCCCCGTACCAACTTGATATCCCACTTTACGTAAGAGGCGCAGACAGTTATGCCGGTAAGAAAAGCTATGATCCTCAGGATGCAGCTTTTTATACAGCTCCTGGTTAGTGGTTTCAATGCGCAGCAGATAGCGATGTGCACCCGCTTCAAACCACTGCCGGTAAATATCTTCGCTCTGTTCACCCAGGGAAAGCGTGATCCCCAGTTTGCCGTCAGAAACTTGTTTAATGCCCGTAAGCAATTGGGTAATGAAGTCCGTCCAGGGCTTATCCACTCTTTCTCCAGCCTGAATCACCAGCGAGCCGTAATGCTGTTCATAGCACCATTTGGCCTCAGCTATCGCTTCTTCATAGCTCAGCTGATAACGGGGGAATTCGGGATTACCGCTACGAATCCCGCAGTAATAGCAATTCTTAGAGCAGATATTGCTCAGCTCAATGATCCCTCTGAAATACACTTTCGTGCCCACGAAATCTTTTTTAATTTCATACGCCTGCTTATACAGAGCGTTGAGCGCTTCCTCGCCCGTGGTGGAAAGCAAATCGATAAGATACTTTTTGTCTGGACGCATTATTATTCCTCACTTCATGGATATATTAGCTGGTTTTGCCAGCTCAGCAAATATCCTTATCAACTAGCATAAAAGGTTTCCACCCGACCCCCATGCGATCCCCGGGCAATTGCATGGTGGTCGCATGGGCATTGCATGGTCATCGATTATGGATGCTGCCAATTTTTATTACAGACTTTGAAACCTTGACCATTCGGCACCAAACGCTCCAGCACTTTGGCACTTGGGTTCCCATTATCATCTCCCCAGGTATATATCTCCGTAGCTATCAGGAGTCTTACTTGTCATAGAAAAAATGAATTGACGTAGCATCAAAGATTTGTAAGCTTGCCTGATTAACTCATGTTTATACCCTACAGTATATTAGCAGGGAGATACTTATGTCTACAGAAAAAACATCAGGCGGACATGGCTTTGGCACCGCCCCGGTATTTTTAGCTGCGATCAGCACCATTTTGGGTGCGGTCATGTTCCTCCGTTTTGGTTACGCAGTAGGTCATACCGGCCTTATGGGTACCATTTTGATCGTGCTGATCGGGCATATGATCACCATCCCCACTGGCCTTGCCATCGCAGAGATTGCCACCAATTTAAGGGTGAAAGGCGGAGGAGAATACTACATCATCAGCCGTTCCTTCGGCTCCACTTTGGGTGGCACCATTGGTATCTCGCTATATCTTTCGCAAGCTATCTCCGTGGCCTTCTATCTGATAGCCTTTGCGGAGGCTTTCCGTCCCCTTTTCCCATTTATCGCATCTCTAACCGGCTACATTCCCGATGCCCGGATGATCTCTCTGCCCGTGGCCATCTTTCTGGCGATCCTGATCTCCAAAAAAGGAGCTTCCATGGGAGTGGGAGCGCTGTGGGGAATAGTTTTGATCCTGGGGGCTTCTCTAACCCTCTTTTTCGCAGGAAAAAGCATGCTCCCCGAGGGATATCGGATTGCTTTCTTTGACACCGTGCCCAATTCGCATAGTTTCTTCAGGGTTTTTGCCATTGTCTTTCCCGCATTCACAGGAATGACTGCCGGAGTAGGCCTTTCAGGGGATTTGAAGGATCCCCGCCGCTCCATACCCTTGGGAACGCTATCTGCCACACTCACTGGACTGGTGGTATATATCTTTATCGTGATCAAGCTCAGCAGATCTGCCCTGCCCATCGATCTGGCTGGAGATCAATATATCATGAGCAAGATTTCGCTGTGGGGACCATCGATATTTATAGGCTTGGGAGCAGCAACGCTATCCTCGGCATTGGGTTCTATTTTGGTGGCCCCCCGCACCCTGCAAGCCTTAAGCAACGATAGTTTCTTCCCCTCCAAACAGTGGAACCGCTTCCTCAGCAAAGGAGTGGGCGATTCCAACGAACCGGTGAATGCAACCTGGGTAACCGCCGCGATCATGATCTTTTTTGTCGCCCTGGGGGATGTTGACTTCGTGGCACAGATCATCTCCATGTTTTTTATGATCACCTATGGCGCATTGTGTTCGATCAGTTTCCTGGAGCACTTTGCCGGCAATCCTTCCTACCGTCCCACTTTCAAAACCAAGTGGTATGCCTCCTTGCTGGGAGCGGTATCCTGTATCCTGATGATGTTTCTGATGCAGCCTGCCTATGCGGTGCTATCCATTTCTGTGATTGCCGGAATCTATATCTGGCTAAGCAAAACCAAAAAAGGCGAACGCAATCTGGCCATCATCTTCCGGGGAGTGCTATTCCAAACTACCCGCAGGCTGCAAGTGGCCATCCAAAAGGCTGCCACCGAGCCGGATATGAGCAATTGGCGTCCCTCCATCATCGCCATCACCGAATTTACTGAGGATCGCCTGGCTTCCTTCAATATGCTGCGCTGGCTAAGCTATCACTACGGTTTTGGCTCTTATATCCACTATATACCAGGACCACTGAATCTCTCTACTCATAATGAATCAAAAAAGATATTGCAGCACCTGATCTCTCAATCTCAGGTGTCTGAGGCTGGTTTTTATGTGGATACCATTGTGGCCCCCACCTTCAAAACTGCCGTGGCGCAGATTGTGCAAATCCCAGGTATCACGGGTATGGACAATAATACCATCCTCTTCAATTTTTGCAGGAACAATGCCGAAGAGATCAAGCCCATCATCGAAGGCTGCTATTTCGCTGCCGTTACCTCTTTGAATACCCTTATCCTGCGCTCCGGAACCAGGCATTTCGGATTCCACAGCACCATCGATATCTGGCTGAACAAGGGCGATTACCGCAATGCCAATCTCATGATTCTGCTAGCCTATATTCTTATCGGCCATCCGGAATGGAGCAATGGCCAGATCAGGGTTTTCGACGTAGTAACTCCGGGAATGGGACAAAGCGTGAATAAGCTGGATGAATTGATTACTTCAGGCAGACTACCCATCTCGCGATCCAATGTCCAAAGGATTAACCTTAATGATGAAAGCCAATTCAGCGATCTGGTGTCCAAAGAATCCGCAGAATCCGATCTGATCCTGCTGGGGCATTCACTGAAGAAACTGCGCCGTGACGGCGGAAAATTCCTGCAGAGCTTTACCTGCTCTCAAGATATGCTTTTTGTGCGTGCCGGACAAAAGATTCTGATCAATACCGGCGAAGAGGATGAGGACCTGATGGATAGCCTGGAGGAAAGAGAGCCTGTTTCCACCCCTGAGCATGCCGAAAGCGAAGTTAACGAGCCAGGGAGGAATTCGGAACCGCTGGAAAACTAAAGAGTAAGCAGCGATTGCTAATTCCTACTAAAAAAGTTCTTGACAAAAAAGCAGCCCTGGTTAGCTTGGTTAGTGAATACTTACTAACAACAAGGATGATGAATGGAACTTACCACCAGACAAATGGATATAGTTAATGCCGCGATCAGTATCATCGCTACAAAAGGATACGAAAGCTTCACCACCAAGAATTTGGCGGAGAGCCTGGATTTATCTGAAGCGGCACTGTATCGCCATTTTAATTCCAAGCGCGAACTGGTGTCGATGGTGTTGGATTATTTTGGCATGCTATCGAATCGGGTAATCGACGAGATCAAGCAATCCCCCTGCAGTTCCCTGGATTGCATCCGGCGCTTTGTGCTGAACCGCTATGAGCTTTTTTCCGCCAATCCCGATCTGGCCAAGGTGATGTTTTCCGAAGAGCTGTTTCGCAATGATCCCTCTTTCACAGAGCAGTTCCAGGCCATCATGCACGTTCATAAAAAGGAAGTGGAGGCCTTCATTGAGCAAGCTAAAGCAGAGAACAAGATCAGGGCTGAACTCCCCACTACCCACGTCTTTCGGGTAATCGTAGGCTCGATGCGCCTTATCGTATCGCAATGGAACCTTAGCGGCGGCGCTTTTGACCTGCATCTAGAGGGAAAAGAACTACTGGAAACAATAATAAGCATGATAGAGGTAAAGAAATGAAGCGTCAGATCATCAAAATCGACGAAGAAAAATGCACCGGTTGCGGTGCCTGCATTCCCGGCTGTCCGGAAGGTGCGCTGCAGATCATCGATGGCAAAGCCCGTTTGGTTAGCGACCTTTTCTGCGACGGCCTGGGCGCATGCCTGGGAACCTGCCCCGAAGGAGCCATCGAAGTGGAAGAGCGTGAAGCGGAGCCCTACAGCGAAGCCATTGTGATGGAAAACATTATGGCTGCGGGCGAAAACACTATCAAAGCGCACTTGAAACACTTGAAGGACCACGGCGAAATGACCTACCTGGGCCAGGCGCTGGAAATCCTGAAAGCCAGGGGTTACGATACCGATAGCCTTACCCAGGAAGAGACCATGGCCTGCGGTTGCAGCGGCACCCATGCCAAAAAGATCGATAGAACCGAAAACAAGCCATCCTTCAGCGGTGAAGTTACTACCGAGCTACGTCAATGGCCGGTGCAGCTTACCCTTATCAATCCTGCTGCCGAGTATTTTGAGAATGCCGATCTGCTCATCTCTGCGGATTGCGTGCCCTATGCCTATGGCGATTTTCACCGTAAGTTCCTGAAAGGCAAGATTGTAGTAACCTTCTGCCCGAAGCTGGATATGGACATCGAGCGTTATATCGACAAGCTGGCGCAGATTTTCACCCTGCATAGCATCAAAAGCGTTACCATCGTGCGCATGGAAGTTCCCTGCTGCGGTGGCACCGAAGTTGTTTTAAAAAGAGCCCTGGAGAAGGCAGGTAAGCTGCACTTCGTAAAGGTCTTTGTTATTTCCGCCGAAGGCGATATTATTTAAGATAAGAGAGGTAACATATGCAAAGCCGAAATTGGAAAGATCTTGATCCTGTGGTGAATGCGAATGGCATCCACGGCACCAAGATATATGTAGCCCCGGAAGGAGAGATTGTGCATCTTGGCCTGGCTCCGGGAGCTATTTTAAAAGCCCACAAAACCCCTGTAAATGTAGCTTTTTACGTTCTGGAAGGCACCGCCACCCTGGAAATTGGCGACGAAAAACAAAGCTTCCCAAAGGACACCATCATCGACAGCCCCAAAGATATCCCCCACGCTGTTCTAAACGAAGGCGAAGGCAATCTGCGCCTGCTTGTAATTAAAATGCCAAAACCATAAATAATCCCCAAAGGAGAAAAACCATGAGTATGTTCTGCTACCAGTGTCAAGAAACCTCACGCAACATCGGTTGCACCATGAGAGGGGTTTGTGGAAAATCCCCAGAACTTTGCCACTTGCTGGATCTTTCCATCCACGCCATCAAAGGACTGGCCTATGTGTCCGTAAAGCTTTTGGAAAAAGGCGTTTATCATCAGGAAGATGCCCTCGTCGTGATGGGCGGGCTCTTCCGCACCATTACCAATGCCAATTGGGACGAAGAACAAATCAAAGCCACCATCACCAACGTTCTGGCCCTGCGTGACAAACGCAAAGAAGAGCTTTGCGCCCTCATCGGCGATGCCTGCAAAGCCTGCCCGGATGTGGTAACCTTCACCGTTCAGCCCGAAGACTACGAAGAATACGGCAAAAAGGTCGGCGTGCTGGCCACTGAGAATGTGGACGTCCGCAGCCTTCGCGAAACCATCATCTACGGCATCAAGGGTATTTCCGCCTATGGCGAACATGCCTGGATGCTTGGCTACATCAGCG
>JAGOGT010000074.1 GCA_017996595.1 Candidatus Cloacimonadota bacterium | reverse complement strand
CGAAGGTAGTTAAGAGCACTGAAAGTGCGATAGTTAAATAGCGAGGGGTTTCGCTTCGCTACACACTCTTGCTATGGCATTTCGCCCTGCGGGCTTCATCAACTGCTTGAGAATCCTTGTAAGGCTCTCATTTTAACTACCTGTACTGGCCAGATAGCTTGATCTTAACTTTCCAATTGCGCGGGGTTTCCTCAGCATGGTTCTATACTATACTGGCACAATCAATTATCACGCGATGCCCATGTGATGCCCGGGTAAATGCATGGTGGTCGCATGGTCATTGCCTGATTCAGGATATAGAGTGAGGGCAGGTTTATTTTCACCATCTCCGTCGATTTCTATCCGGCGGATAAATCCCCCCGGAGATGGTGGAGAATCCCCTGCGGGGATCTATTGGTTTGCTCTGCAATATGATACGGTGGCTGAAGCCGCCGCCTATGGTGGGTAATCCCCTGCGGGGATCTATTGGTTTGTTCGGCAATATGATACGATGGCTGTACTCGATGGTATCGTCCTCCGGACTAACAACCAATGGGCATCTTTAACCACAGCAATGAATTGCTGGGCTGGGGGCAATAGCCTTGTCGTCCTTCGGACTGAAAAAGGATGAGTATCTGGCGCTAATCCCTGCGCTTCAAACTATGCTGTAGTCCATGCCGCCTTGTGCCTGATTAACAGCGTTGGGAATGGAGGTGGCGGCATCGACTCCAGGAATGAGCCGGTGTGTCGCACGCCGTTGCGATTACAGGTAAAGATGTTTTGACGGAACAGCGTTTGTCCCCACGTTTTGTCGCACGCCGTTGCGATAAGCGTCGCTTATGGTACATCCTTCATACATCCAAGTAGAATAATGTTTTCTTACCACTGAAGAACCTCCAAAGACTTTCATTGGAGGTTATCCAGTTCTCATCCATAGACCATGTAAATGGGTGTAGGGAAGGTCTTTGGCGGAGGATCCAGGCTCCAATCTACGCCGAAAGGTATCATTAAATGAGATTAGAATCCCAGAAAATTATAATATTTTGGGATTTGAATCTCATAATTCGTGGAAAGCATATGGTTAGACTTCCAGACTACGGCTCTGAACTTGCAGTATCTACATTGGTGGAGTCGATTTGGCTTTTCCCAGTTTCATGCGTATCTGCTTCTTTATCAGCCAAATGGACTACACTGTTGGATTAGCTGGTTTTACTGTAGTCCATACCGGCTTGAGCCTTCATAACGACTTCGGAAATGGCGTGGACGGCATCGACTCTAGCAATGGTGGGATTGATACCTGTCTCTAATCCCGGCTTTTCAGAACCTCCAGCACTCTTTCAAAGATATAGCCCACGTGGATGCGGTTGGTGAGGTCGAGCTTCTCCACATCTATCTCCAGAACGGGGCCATCGTGGAAACCGAGCTTTACTACGTTCGTGCCATAGGCTTTGTACCAATGATTGAGGTTGTTTATTTCCGTGAATTGCCAGCCTCCTTCGATCTCCATTTCCCGTCCGCGTTGCTGAATGCGTTCCCAGGCCAGGGAGGGGCTTCCGTGCAGCAGGATAATCAGGTCGGAAGAGGGGAGCTGTCGGTTCACGGTTTGGAATTGGGTGATCAGGTTGTCCAATTCATCCTCGGTTAATAGGCCGTCGGCATGGAACTGATTGCAAAAAACCAGCAGATCTTCGGGCAGGGAACGGTCTTTCACATAGCTTCCTTTACCGCTTTTGCCGAGGCGCCGCTGTTTGGCTCGCATTTCCAGAAAGTGCATCTGGAGCTGGTAGCAATAGGTTTTTTTGTCTCCCAGGAATTTCTCTAAAAGGGGATTTTCCTCGGGTTTTTCATAAAGGGTATTAATCTTCAGGCTGCGTCCCATGATGGCGGTGAGGGTGGATTTGCCCAGGCCTACGTTCCCGGCAATGGTGATCAGCTTGGGATGCTCGGCCAGATAGGCTTCCAGATTGCGCTCCACGTCGATGGCCTTCAGGGTGGCTTCGGTTTGTGGCAGGGTTACCCACTGGCTGATTCCGGGGCTGGATACACGCAGTCCCAAAGCTTTCACCTGCTCTGCCACGAGATTTATGGTGCGCCGTTGCCACACTGCTTTATCCACGGCTTTGTCCGCATCGATCACCAGTACGGGGCAGCTTACGTGATGGCACACGAAGTCCTCATAGAGGTTATTGAGCAGCTCCAGATATTCGGGTGCAATGGCCAGTTCGCTTTTGCGGCCACGCTCTTTGATTCTTTCCAGCAGGGTGGGGACATCAGCCTTGAAATATACCAGGAGGTCGGGTTCTTTGATCTGCTCAGTCATCAGCCGGTAGGTACGCTGGTAGGCGATGAATTCGGGTTCGCTCATATTCTGCAGGATGCGTTGCGCCTTGCCAAAGATGTGATAGTCCTCGGCGAGGGTTCTATCTTCCAGCACTATCCCGCGGCAGCTATGGATCAGCTTCTGGCGATCCAGGCGGCCATTGAAGAATTCTATTTGTGCCATGAAGGCATTGGCGATGGGATCACGGTAAAAAGAATCCAGCACGATGGGATTGAACTTCTCCGGAAAGGCAAAAACGCCTTCGGTGCCATTGGGTTTCGGATATACTGAGGTAAGGATTTTATTCAGGGGTGCGGTGCTTGCTGCTTCGATGAAGGTGGATTTGCCTACGCCGATGTTTCCCACGATGCCAATGCGGATGTTCTCCATGGTTATTCCTTGTTACATATTTTTTTTCTTCCAGAAAACCGATGGAGGCATTGGAGTCAAGAGATTTTGTGGTTCAAGCAGGATTAGTGAGCCCCGATGGTACTGAAAAACAAACATGTTGACGAGTATTTAGAATCCATTTCCATGGCGTTATAGTTAAATAACTCGTGATCGCTCAGGAGAATTTGATGGCCTATAGCTATACTAAAATCTTTGTTTACCGTGTGTTGATCCCCGATAAGGCTGATGGCTTATGAATATTCTATTAGTATCTCCCAAAGCCAGAACCGGCGGTTTGGAAAGCCTGCGCAAGGGTAATCAGATCTTGCAGGGCTTGCTGTATGTAGCTGCTGCGGCACGTGATGCAGGGCATAAGGTTACGGTTGTGATTGCCGATCAGGACGATGTGGACGGCTATATAGCCAAGTATAATCCCCAAATGCTGGCAGTTTCTTGCGTTACCGCTTCCTATCCCATTGCCCGGGACTTGCTGAAACACGTTAAGAAGCACCATCCCGAGTTGATTACCATCATCGGCGGACACCACGCCACCTTTATGTACAGAGAAGTATTTGCCGATACGGGGGTGGATTATATCTGCCGGGGAGAGGGGGAAGAGGTGTTTCCCCGTCTACTGACTGCACTGGAACAGGGTAATAGCGAGCCGGAGATTATGGGCATCGTTTTCCAAAAAGACGGGAAATATTATAACGACAGCGAAATAGTGCGGATGGAGGATATCGAAAATCTGCCTAAAATCACCCGTGAGCTCACCGCCCCGGAGTTTACTTTCTCTCCCAAAATTGTATCTTCACGAGGCTGCCCTTTTCACTGCTCTTTTTGCAGCATCTCTGCCTTTTATGCGGGGAAATACCGCAAACGCAGCGTGGCAGCAGTGATAAGTGAAATAAAGGAATATATGAGCTGGGGCTATGACAGCTTTTGGTTTCACGATGATAACTTGACTGTGGATACCAAATGGTTGGAGGATTTCTGCCAGGCGATCGAGGACGAAAAACTGAAGTTCCACTTCAATTGCATGAGCAGAGTGGATACCATTTGCCAGCATCCGGAGCTGATGGCACGCATGGCCAAAGATGGCTGTGCGCTGATGTCCATTGGCATCGAAAGCGGCATTCCCGAAGTGCTGGAACGCATGCACAAAAAAATCAGCGTGGAGCAGATAAGGCAGGCGATAAAGATCCTGAACAAGCTGGCAATATCCCACAATTGGTATATGATTATCGGCTCTGCGGATGAATTTGACCAGCCTCGCTATCTGGATCAGAATATCCGGTTTTTCAGTTCTTTGCCCCTGGGCTATGTTACGGTTACGATCTTAACTCCCTTTCCGGGCACGGAGATCTTCAATCGCCTGGTATCTGAAAACCGCATCCGGCATTATAACTGGGAAGAATATGATATCACCCACTGTGTTTATAAACCCTTGTATATGAGCCATAAAGAGCTCGAAGCCTATCTGCCCAAGGCTTACTATAAAGTATATCTCAGCAAGGGCTGGAGGCTGATTCCGCTATTTTACAATAGCTTCAAACGCAAGGCGATGAGCCCCTCCGCCATTGGCATGGCGCTAAAGACCATGTTTATGCATAAGGTGATGGGCAGGGACTTTCATCAAGCGCTCAAAAAGCAATAAACGGAACAATATTTGCGTCGTAAGCTGGTATTATAATAAGCATCCGGGAGTTTGGATTATGCAAAGAATCTCCATAGCTATGATATTCATCGTCATGATTATCGGAGCCTGTAGCTCTCTTGCGCCATTAGTAGCAGGGCATCTTTGAATCCGTCTTATCTGAATGCCGCTTCAGTGGGGTTTAGAGTGGTGAGAAGATAAGGATATTGTAGAATCATCCCTCATTACTTTGGAAGTTTAGTGAAAGAAGTAATAGATTCCGGTCTGCGGAATGTACATGGTGAATTCGGTATTTTCATTAACAGTGATCGGTAGTTCGATAGCCCAGTGGAAACCGCGTCCCAAGTCGAAATCGAAGCCCATTCCGGCACCCACATAAAAGGAGGTATCCACTTTCGAATCTTTGCGTTCCTCCTGGTCGGTATCCAAAACATAAGTTCCTGTTTCAGGGTCACTCATCAGATAGTCCCGTTCTCTATAACTCATCAGGCCAAGCAGAACAGATGCACCCCCAAAAACATAGAAGCGTCCCGTTCTATTATTGGCCAGGCTTTGCAGATAGTTCAGCCCCAGATTGATATCTGTTTCGCGGGTATTACGTTTAATGGTTAGCTGCTGAGGTCCATAGTAATCACCGTAGTAGGTGTGATAGAAATTTGGATCATCGTTCTTCGTGGTGATTGCCCCCAAAGTAGCCTGATAGCCTGAATTGCCATTGTAGAGTCTGTAGCTGAATCCTTTGGCAGATAAAGTTCCAAAATGCAGGCCAAGGCCATGTTTCGTTCGAGCTTGCAAGGCAACCGTGCAAAGCAGTAATAGTGTCAATACCATTATCTTTATTCTCATTTTATGGTCTCCCTACGCATATACTAGCCCTGTATAAAGGTTTTGCAAGGGCAGATTTGCATGGAGAAAGGCATGAAGCAGCTTGGGGGCATATCAGCAAGTAACACAGAAATGGCAAACCAGCATGGATAAATTGCTCCATGGCTAAGCTAATGCTTGACACCTTCGCTGTATTTACTATTCTTGTCTTTTAGATTTTATAAAGGATAAGATAGATGAAGATAATCCAGATCGTCGGTGCCAGACCGCAATTCGTGAAGCTGGCTCCCCTTTCCCGGGAGCTGCGGAAGCGGCATCAGGAAATTATTATTCACAGTGGACAGCATTTTGATATTGAGATGAACGAATTGTTCTTTCGGGATCTGGAAATCCCCACTCCTGATTATAATTTGGGGATTGGTTCGGGTGGACATGGAGTGCAAACCGGAGAGATTCTGGCAGCCCTCGAGCCCCTCCTGATAAAAGAAAAGCCCGATCTGGTGATTGTTTACGGCGATACCAATACCACCCTGGCCGGAGCTCTGGCCGCAGTGAAACTCGGCATCCCCACTGCCCATGTGGAAGCAGGGCTAAGAAGCTTCAATAGAACCATGCCCGAAGAGATCAACCGCGTGGTAAGCGATCATATTTGTGATCTGCTTTTGGCTCCCACTCCCACGGCAGTGGTAAACGCCACGCGGGAAGGCCTGGAAAGCAAATGCCAGCTTGTGGGAGATATTATGGTGGATAGCCTCAGCTTCGGAGTGACCAAAGCCAGGGATAAATCCTCCGCCTTGCAGGACCATCACTTGGAAGTGGGAAGCTACAGTTTGCTAACCCTGCACCGGCCCTATAATGTGGATGATCCGGAAGGTCTGCATAGGATTCTGGAGGGTCTGGATAGCCTGGGACAACTGATTGTTTTCCCGGTTCATCCCCGCACCCGCAAACTGATCGCCTCCATGGGGCATCATGATTTTAAAAATATTTCCTATATCGCTCCGCAGGGATATCTGGACTTTTTGGCGTTACTGCAAGGTGCCAGGATGG
>JAGOGT010000073.1 GCA_017996595.1 Candidatus Cloacimonadota bacterium | reverse complement strand
GTGGTGGGGCCGGAGATGTTTTTGCCTAAAGCGGTGGTAAATAAACTTCTTAAAGAAGATACTCCGGCAGAATTGCGCAACGCCACGGTGATCTTCATAAAGATCATGCCTCTAAAGGGAGAGATGATTCCCATTGAGGACTATCATGAATTCTATATGCTGGTGCAGAAATGGGTGTATGAGTTCGGGGGGGTGATCAATAAGATTGATTATACGGATAAGGGTTATTTACTGCTGGTGCTGTTTGGGGTTCCCAGCGTGCATCCCGACGATGTGGAGCGCGCCTTTCTCTGTGCCCTGCGAATCACCCAAAATCCATTCTCGAAGGTTCAATGCAGAATCGGGATCACTTCCAGCAATATCTATTGCGGGGTAATAGGTTCTTCCCTTAGCTATGAATACGGCATCATAGGCAATGCGGTGAATATCGCGGCCAGGCTGATGAGTCAAGCGGAATGGGGTCAGATTGCCCTCAGTGCCGATATCTTGCCGGCCATAGCATCGCGATTTAAGACCCGCTTTGTGCAATGCGCGAATGTAAAGGGGATCAAGGAACCGATTCAGATTCACCTACTGGAAAGTGAGCTGCCCGAGCACTGGGCTTTTTACAACGAGAAATTCCGTGATCTACCTTTGGTGCTCAGCTCTGCTCAGATGGAAGTGGTGCAAAGCTTCACCGGCGCAGAAACAGCTGTGATGCTAAAGATCACAGGTGGCAAGGGCTCTGGGAAATCGTTCCTGATCTGGCAGCTTTGGCATCGCTTGCAGCAGCAGGGAAAGAATCCTGAGATCATCATGGTGGATCGCCACAGCCAGAATTTGCGTTTGGAATTCTTCTTCAGCCTGGGCCGCAGAGTTCTGGGCATCAGTTCATACATATCTGAATTTGAACGCCTGAATCTGCTGGCAGCCAAGCACCATCTGGATTGGAATGAAGGCATAATCATGCGTTATTTGTTTCCGGGCTCTGGTGATGGGAGCCTCAAGCCGGAAGAGACAGTGATCGCTACCGAATGTCTTACCGGCATGTGTATGTACTTGCTGAATGATCATGACAGCCTTTTGGTGGATAACTACGATCTTTATGACAAAGAATCTCAAAGCATCCTGATTCAGATAGCCCTGCGCTTTCTGGCGGAGGGTAAGAAAATTGCGGTATCGATAGAGGATAGCGGTTTTACTGTGGGTGAAGGCTTCCCTCTCATGGGTCTGGAGCTGCAAGAACTCACTTTGGAGCAAAGCCAGAATTTGCTAGGCCACACCCTACCGCTCATCACCCAAAAGGCCAAAATCCTGCTCCATGAAATCAGCTCCGGCAATCCCCAGTTTCTGGTTGGAATGGTGGAGCAGATCAAGTCCAAATATGACACCAGCTCAGATTTGATAAGCGACAACACCATTATCGACCTGCAAGCCAAGGGCATCATCTCCACCAATCTGGAAAATATGCTGATGGCCAATTATGAAGCCCTCGATGCCGATTCGCAGAGCTTATTGCGCTACGCGGCAGTATATGGAAGCCCCTTTTCCATTGCCGATCTGCAAAAGGCCTTTGGCATCAAGGCACAATTTCCCATGCAGGAAACGATTGCCTCGCTGCGCCAGGAGCTATATCTGGAACTGGTGGTAAGTGGCAAGGAGCCCCGCTTCAGCTTCAGCAATTCCCTATTGCGCGATAGCATCTATCGCAGCATTCTGCTTGGTGAGAAGAAGGATTACCACCGTCAAATCGCTGCCAGCCTGGCAATGACGGGGACTGAAGAAGATGAGCTTTTGGAGCAAATCGTGTATCACTATTTACAAGCGGAGGAAAGGGAACCCCTCGTACACTGGAGCAGGATAGCCGCGATCCGTTTCTTCAATGCTGGCGCCTGGGATAGCAGCCGCAGATATTATCAGATTTTGCAGAACTGGGAGGATAATCACGATGAGGTAATCTCCGCACGGATGAAGCTGGCGGAGCTAAGCCTGATGCAGGCTAATAATGCCGAAGCCAAAGAGATTCTGGATTCACTGCCAAAGCTACAGGATTCGCAGTCCGAATATGCCATCTACCTGAATACTGTGTATCTGAATAACACCGCGGCTTATCAGAGCCTGCAAGATTTCCTGAAGGACAAGCTTCCCACCATGCAGAATCAGTATTTCAAGTCCCTGGTTTATGTGTATTACCTGGAGTCGATGCTCTATGCGAATCAGAACCGGGAGTTTATTAAGGAAGCTCTGGCTGCTTATCCCAAGATGCAAAACAGCCCTGCCTTACAAAACCGCCTGGCAGGCGTGATCGGCCAAGCTTACATCAATCAGGGCGATTACCGCCTTGCCTATGAATACTATGCCAAAAAAAGGGAATTGGCCACTTCTCAAGCCGACGGATTGGGATTGCGAATAGCCCTCAACGGCATGGGCGGAGCGTGCTACCGGATGGGCAAAAAGACAGAAGCCTGGGAACTTTATCAAGAAGCGCTGAAAGTTGCCGAGCAAACCGGCGATCGCAATGGCTACTCCAAGGTTATGCTGAATCTGGGCGTATCCCTGAAAAGCGAAATGCGCTATGATGAGGCTCAGGAATGCTATAATAAAGCCATGCTTCTCGCCAAAAAGATGGGTAACCTGATGCAGGAATCGATTCTGATCTTCGATATGGGGGAGATACAGCTTGTGCAAGGGAAATATGAGGAAGCTCTGCCTTTCTTCATCGAGTCCCTGGAAATAGCGAAACGGATCAACGACTATACCGGTATCTCCTTTTGTAATGATGCGATCGGAGATTGTTACTTCACTCAGGGTAATTATGCCCGGGCCGAGGAAACCTACCTGGCAAATCTCGAACTCCAGATTCAGATAAACGATCGTGAAGGCATGGGGCATACCTGGGGAAACCTGGGCAATTGCGCTTTGCAAAAGAAAAACTATCCAGAGGCGCGTAAATACTACTACATGCAATTCAAGATGTGCAGTAAATTGCAGGATTGGGACGGCGCTGGCCGTTCCCGCTATAATCTTGCTCTGGTAAATAAAGAGCGGGGATATTATAAAAGAGCCCTGGCTCAAGTGCAGGTTGCCCGTGAGCTTTTCACGCGCTGTCAGGCCACCTTATTGCTGCAAAAAAGTAACAGCCTTATCGCCGAGATTTCCACGCTCGTGAATTACTCATCGCGAAAAAACCTTGACTGATATCCAAGCCCTAAATAAAATGTAAAAAAACGAATTATGGTTTGGAGTGAAATACATGAAAAAGCTGTTTATCATTGCCATAGCACTGATCATCGTCTTGGCCGGTTGTTCCAGCGCCAGACAGAAACTTAGCCCTCAGGGGAACGTAAATCTCAAAACTGCCAATGTGTATTATCAGCAGCAAAATGTGGAAAAAGCCGAAAGTTACTACGTTAAGGTATTGGAAGACAATCCTGAGCATGCTTTGGGCTTGCGCCGCATGGGAGATATCAACCTCCATAAAGGCGATATCTACAAGGAAAGATCCGTGGAATTCAACAGCCTGGCCTTTGATTATTACGCCAGGGCCATCAAGGTTTATGAAGGCTACGTAGAGATTACCGACGAAGAACGCATCGATCTGCGCGATATGAAAAAACGCAAAGAAAGCAGTTGGACCCGGCTTTACAAGAGCGCTGAGGCGGAAATGGCTGCGGGTAATACCAAAGCCGCCATGGACATCTTTGAAATGGTTAGCAAGCTTGAACCCAGCCGCCCTGAACCCATGATCCAGCTTAAAAACATTTATTTGAAAGACCTTAAGGACGATGCAAAAGCCGAGCAGATTCTGCTTAGCCTGCTGAAAGACGATCCCGACAGGCTGATCTACCTTCAAGAAATGGGTGCCTTCTATTACAACAAGCAGAATTACACCGAAGCCGTGAAATATTTTGAAAGAGCCAAGCTCCAAATCCCTCGCGATATGGATAACTACATGAACATCTCCGCCTCCTACTACGAATTGGGAAATTATCCCAAGGCCATGGAAGCCACTACCACCGCTTTGGAAATTGAACCTGGCAATGTTGACTTGCTCGATAACGCCAAGAACATCGCCTTGAAAATGAACGACAAAGACAATGCCATCAAATACCTCGAAGAGCTGATCGATCGCCGTAACAAGGAAGACGACTACAGCGTGATCGTGGGTCTATTTCTGGAAAAAGAGAATTATCCCCAGATGATTAAATACGCCGAAAAATGGTACAATTGGGATAATACTAACGACTACGCAGTGCGCTTCCTTATCCTCGCAGCCCAAAAAACCCAAAACAAGTCTTTGGAAGATAGATTCACCAACATCCTGAAAACCATGCCCTGACCGGCATCAAGATAATGTATCGCAAACACCCTGTTCGTTTATGGCAGGGTGTTTGCATTTAAAGAACGATGAAACTGAAGAGCCAACAAAGTGCCTATTTCTACGCCGGGCTTAGCATCCTGGCGTGGAGCACCATCAGTACCGCTTTCAAGCTTAGTCTTATCCAGCTCACACCCTTGGGTTTGCTGCTTATTTCCGCGTTTACAGCGGCGGTTTTTCTGGGCATCGTGAAGCTGCGCACCGAGGGCATGCATGGCGGCTTTAAGGAGATTTGTGGCAATCTGCGGCGGTCTCTGGTGGCGGGAATGCTTAATCCCTTTGCCTATTATCTGATTCTTTTTGTAGCCTATTCGCGGCTGCGGGCTCAGGAAGCGCAGGCATTAAACTACACCTGGGCAATAGTTCTGGCCCTTTTCAGCATCCCCCTGCTAAAAGAAAGATTTCGCCTCATCGATATCACAGCGCTGCTAGTAAGCCTTATGGGAGTGATAATCATCAGCACCAGGGGCAACCTTGCCATATTGCGCTTCGATGATAAGCTGGCTTCGTTTCTGGCGCTTTTCAGTTCCCTGGTTTGGGCTTTCTATTGGATTGTATCGCTAAAAGATAAACGTGATGCCGTTCCCAAGCTGTTTTATAATTTTCTGGTGGGGGCTCTAGCGGTGGGCCTTTTTGCCCTCATCAGCGGTTTACCCTTATTTCTACCGGGGGCAAAGCCTCTCTATGGCATTCTGGGCGCACTGTATGTGGGTATTTTTGAGATGGGGCTCACCTTCCTGCTTTGGTATAAAGCCTTGGAAAAGACGCATAGCACTGCCACAGTTTCCAATCTGATCTTTCTCACTCCCTTTCTGTCCCTGCTCTTTATTGCCACTGTTTTGCACGAAAGCATCCACCCTGCCACGGTGATCGGTCTGCTTTTGATAGTAGCCAGCAATCTTATCCAAAAAGGGATTTCCTTTTCAATCAAGCGTAAGAGCTGATTGGAGTTCAAAGCGCTAAGACATATTATACGCTTATCTCTATGTTTGATAGCGCTTTGGACTTCAAACAACATCAGATCGGCATGAAGTCCAAGCGGCTAAGTAAGTTATAAAAATATATTAAAAATACCCAAGCCGCTTGAACTCCATTCCTTCAGCTTGCTTTATTGTTACTATCTTCATTCCAGCGGAAGGGTTAACTGCTCGCAATCTCCCCCTGGTTCCAGTTTGTTCACTCCCATGCCTAGCAGCCTTATCTTCAGCGCGCTGTCCCAATTAGCAATAAGCATCAGTTCTCCGTATTTATACAGGGTGGCGGAGTCATAGCTCGTGTCGCGCAGGGTGCAGCTGCGGGTTACATTCTCAAAATTGTCGTATTTTATCTTTAGCACAAAGCTCTGTGCCGAAATCTGCTTACGGCTGATGCGTTCTGCGAGGCGGTTTGCCAGCTTGTTCATTATATCCAAAAGTTCTTCCAGATTACCGATATCGCTGTCGAAAGTGGTTTCGCAGCTAATGGATTTCGGTTCCGATTCCGTAATCAGATCGCGATTATCTATGCCCCTCACCACCTGATAGTAGAAATATCCTATCTTTCCAAAGATCTTCACCAGGTCTTTAAGTTCCCATTGGTAAAGGTCATGGCCGTTCATAATCCCCAGCTTTTGCATCTTTGCGGCGGTAACCTTACCGATACCATGAAACTTGCGGATGGGGAGCTCGAAAAGCACTTCCTCAGCACGTTCCGGGGGAATATGCACCAGGCCATCAGGTTTATCCAAATCGCTACCGATCTTGGCCAGAAATTTATTATAAGACACACCCGCGGAGCATGTTAACTGGGTCTTATCCAAGATCTCGGCCTTGATGCGCCGTGCGATCTCCAGTGGGTCCTCGATATTCTGCTTATTTTTCGTTACATCCAGATACGCCT
>JAGOGT010000072.1 GCA_017996595.1 Candidatus Cloacimonadota bacterium | reverse complement strand
GTTTGAAAGTGAGCCTGTTTTCTTATGTGGGATTGAAACTTTACACTACTGGCTATCTACAGCTATTAACCGCTATCCATTAACTAAAAAGGGCGATCCGGAGATCGCCCTGATTATCTGACTAACGCTTAACGCTTAACGTCTAACGCTTAACGCTTAACGCTTAACGCTTAACGTCTCACGTTACTTCATCATGATCATTTTCTTGGTGGAGCTATATTTACCGGCGTTCATCTTGAAGAAATATACGCCGCTGGACACGGGACGATTGTTATCATCAGTGCCGTTCCACGCTACTTTGTAGTTACCTGCGGCCTTGGTTTCTTTCACCAGGGATTTCACCTTCTGGCCTTTCAGGTTATAGATTTCGATATTAACGGGAAGGTTTTCCTTCACGCTGTAGCTGATGGTGGTTTCCGGATTGAAAGGATTGGGATAGTTGCCTTTCAGTTCAGTGAAAGCCACGGGAGCCAGCTGATCTTCGCCATCGCTGCCACCATTGCTATGGATGGCAAAATCGTCCACGTAGAACACGAAGGCGTCATTGGATACGCAACGGATACCGATATACACGTTCTGATTGTCGTAGGTGCTGAGATCGTAGGTATATTCAGTCCAGGTGGTGGGTGCTTCCACAAATTCGGTTCCGGAAACATATTGGAAGCCCTGCGGCACAACGCTCGGAAGCAAGGATACGCCTACGCGGAAGCGTTCCAAACCGTATTGAGCAGTATGGCTGCGAGCCCAGAATTTCACGGCGGAATTGGTGCCCAGATGCACTCTGGGAGTAACCATCCAATCGTTATTGGGAGGGGTAACAGAAGCGAAACTGGCAGCCATCTTGGCTCCGCTATGAGCTTGAATGGAGGTAATAGCCGGAGTGGTGGCAGCAGGATTGAAGATAATGTAAGCCATTGGGCTTTCGCTATTCGGGAAGCTAACGTCCTGGATTCCATAAGTAGCGCTCTGATCAACGTCTAAGAGTGTCCACGGAGCGAAGGTAAGATTGAAATCAGGATAAGCTTCGAAATCATCGGTGAAGAATGCAGGCGGCAGAGGCGGTGCAATAGTAACTTGCACAGGACCCGCGGGAGCAGATTCACCTTCGGTGTAATTGGCAGTAACCGTATAGGAATAGGTACCAGAGGCCAGACCATTATCATCATAGGCGGTAGTGGTAGGGCCGGTGATGGTGGAGATGAGAGCTCCATCGCGATACACTTTGTATCCCAGCAGGTTACGATTATGATTAACGGTATTATACACGGCAGGAACATCAGCCTTGGCGGTGCGGGCAGGAGCATTGTGCATCTTGTGCACTCCGGTGCTGGCCAAAGTGCCGGTGGTGATGCCTCTGTCTTCGCTGCTGTAGCTATTGGCAAATACGGGCATGCTGATTGCAGGAGCATTGGCAGGAGCACCCTGACCAACCCAGCCCTGGATATTCCAGTTATAGTTCAAGCTCGGAGCAAGCTCCAGCAAGGTTTGCCAGGCGCCCTGGAAATACATCATGTTGCCAAAGCCATCGATGGCTGGGCCGGCATCGCAACCCGCAGGATAACCGCTGGTAACGTTGCAGCGATAGCCAAACCACAATTCTTGAGTTCCGGTGATGGGCACAGGAGTATTCAGAACCACAGTATTATACACGTCGAGAGTGGGGGTGAAAGCCTGGTCGATAACCATGGTTCCCGGAACAGTGGGAGTTCCACCGGTCCACACGCGAGCTGAGAAAGTTCCCGCTTGGGCAGGCCATAATTTCAGGGCATAAAGGCTGTTGCCGACATAATCGGTTAAAGCGCTGCCGGGGAAACGGATGGCTACATCAAAATCTGCAGCGGCACCGGTTCCGATGCTGTCGTCATTTTCACCGCTATCATAGTGAATCCATGCGGAAACGGCAGTTCCGGGTTCCATCCAGTCAAGATGGACATTGCTGCCATCCACTACTGCAGTGAGATCCACGGGGGGATCCAGAACGGGGGTGATAGTGGCGGAAACAGGACCGACAGGCACAGATTCGCCGCCATCATAATTGGCGGTAACGGTGTAGCTGTAGGTTCCGATGGCCAGGTCATTATCATCGTAGCTAACCGTGGCTCCACCCTGAATGGTATTGATCAGAGTGCCATCACGGTACACTTTATAGCCCAGCAGGTCACGATTGTAATCGCCAGTATCAGGAGTATCAATAGCGGTATTGTGCATCTTGTGCACCCCAGCGCTGGCCAAAGTACCGGTGGTGATGCCTCTGGCTTCGATGCTCAAATTATTGGCTATGGCAGGCATGCTGATCATCGGCGCATTTGCGGGAGGAGCCATGCCAACATAGCCCTGGATATTCCAATTGTAGTTAAGGGTCGGAGCCAGGTCTAGCAACGTGCTCCAGGCGCCCTGGAAATACATCATGTTGCCGAAGCCATCGATGGCAGGACCGGCATCGCAACCCGCAGGATAGCCGCTGGTAACGTTGCAGCGATAGCCAAACCACAGTTCCTGGGTTCCGGTGATGGGCACAGGAGTATTAAGCACCACGGTATTATAGGTATCCAGCACAGGAGTGAAAGCCTGGTCGATAACCATGGTTCCTGCGGCAGTGGGAGTTCCACCAGTCCACACGCGGGCAGAGAAAGTTCCCGCTTGGGAAGGCCACAATTTCAGGGCATGAAGGCTGCTGCCTACATATTCGGTTAAAGCGCTGCCGGGGTAGCGAATGGCTACGTCAAAATCTGCAGCGGCACCGGTTCCGATGCTGTCATCATTTTCGCCACTGTCATAGTGCAACCATGTGCCAGGGGTGGGAGTGCCGGGGGCAACCCAGGTAAGATGCACATCATTACCGCTAACCGTGGCAGCCAGATTGGTGGGCGGATCCAGATCTTCGGTAAGCTCGGTAACGCTGAAGGTGTCCACGTAGATGTAGAACATATCAGCATCGCTATGGCCATGGAAACCAACATAATAGGTTCCCGAGGTGGTAACCGGAATCGTTACTTCCGCCATCTCATAGGTGACGTTGGTGATATTCAGATTTTGCCACAGCTGGTTACTCATACCGGTGGGAGTGGGAGCGTTGCCATAATACAGCGACAGCTTTTCGGGAAGAGTGGCGCTATTGGCACGATAGTAGAATTTCACCTTGTAGCTGTAAGGCGCGGTGAAAACCATCGGCGGGGCGATAAGCCAGTCGTTCATAGCCAGGGTATCGCTATATTTGATACGAATGGAATTGGGAGCCGATTCGGCATTGCCGGCATAGGTTCCCCATACGTTCACGTCGTTATTTACATTCAGGGAAGTCCAGCCCACGGGAAGCGCGGGAGGAGCAGCAGTATCAAAATTCTGTAAATACGGGTAGATGGTAACCGTGGGATCGGCCAGAGTGGTAAAGCTCCACACCGGGCAATTCACGGCATCGCCATTGGCATTGAAGGGCACGATCTGCCAGTAATACATGGTATTATAGGTGAAATCGGCGGTAGGATCGTAAGTTGTGGCAGTTTGCGTGGTGCCATTCACGATATTGTTGGGGGGATTATTGGTACCCAGATACACCTTGTAACCATCAGTGGTGCCTCCACCCTGAGCCCAGCTGAGAGTAGCGCCGATGGGAACATTGGTAGCGCTATTGGCAGGATTGGGATTCTGAGCCGGGAGGGGCGGTTCGCCTGCGGTGGCAGGAGAGAAAGTGAAGGTAAGCCCATTGGCAGGGAAAACCGTGGCACTAAGGGTGCAGCTATTGTTATTGGCGGTTCCGGCTGCAGTGGCGCTCCAGTCGGTAGTGGTGGTGCGATTATTGAAATCGGCATTGGAATCACCACGCAGACCAACCTGGATGGCGGCAGCAGTGGTAGCGGTTACGGCGGTAAAGGGGCCGTAAACGTATTGCACTTTATTGCCATTTTCCAGCAGCTGAATCTGGAAGCTGAAGTCATCATTGGCGGTGGAAGTGGGGAATCTGCGGTAATGAGTCCATTGGATGGTCATCACCCGATTCGGAGCCGCACCGGAGGTAAGGGTCATTAGCGAGCCATTATCGCGGGATTTGATATCGCGATTCAAGGCTGCTGCTACGTTATTGGTTCCCGTGGCAGCACTGAGGGCTACGTTGCTGGTAACCACATTATCACCCATGGCGATGAAGCCATTGGTGGCAATACTGATGTTGTTATAGGCCACCCCATTATAGGTGAAGGTAAAACCTATGGGAATAGCCAGAAAACATTCGTTGTCATTGGCAGCAGTGCCATGAACAGTTCCCCCGGTGATCTCAGTATAAGTACCGGCGGTGGAAGTGAAGGAATATTCACTTACCACTGCGTAAGCACTCAGTGTGAATACTGACAAGATCAGCAGAAGAAGGAGTTTCGAAACATGTCTTTTCATAATTTCTCCTTTGTTAGACTTTTATTAGAACATGCAAATTACTGATGAATCCGGCTGGGAGGGATATAAAAAACATCCAAGCGTATCCATATTACAAGCCAAATTAGCTGCGAAATATGTCAAGCAAAACTTCAGAATCTCACTTACCTGAAGAGATAAATCAGCAGTGGGATGTAAAAGAGGGCAATAAAGATGGAGATGGATACGCAGGTGGCGGCAAATTCTCTATCCATATTCTCCAGATTGGCAAAGATGAGGGTGTTAAATCCTATTGGCAAGGCGGAATTTACGATCACCACGGTGCGGGAAATCCCTTCCAGGCCAAAGATCATGGCCAGCAGCAAGCCTATCCCCAAGCCGATTCCCATGCGGATAAACACCGCCAGCAAGGCCTTTCCCAGGTTATTCAGCTTGGGCTCAAAATAAAGGCCCAAGGCAATCATCACCAGGGGAATGGTGGGCTGGCCAATTAAGTTCAAAAAGCTGTAGGCCAGGGGATGAAGCTGCAGTCCCGTGCCCTTCCAGGCAAAGGCGATCAGCATTGCCCACAGGGGTGGCAAACGCAGGAACTTTTTTAGGTCCACCTTGTCTGTATGCGAGTTATCGCCATATTTGATGGCATTATAATAGGTGAAAGTAAAGATCATCACGGTATTGCCGATATCAAAAAGCGTAGCCCGGGCCAAACCCTCATCCCCGAAAGCAGCGGCAAAAAAGGGCAGCGAATAGGCGGTATTCATGATCATCGTGCCCACCATAAAACTGCCGAATGTGGCGCGGGGCATAGGGATAAGCTTCCCCACCAGACCGGAAATGAAATACATGATGAAGACCACGGCAATGGCCAGGAAGGGGATAAAAAACATATCCGCCACCAGGACTACATTGGCAATGGCTATAATTGTAAGCGCAGGCAGGGTAACGGTTAGCACCAGTCGCAGCAATATCGGCGCATCGTCTTTGGACAGCAGCTTCAGGCTCTTGAAGAGGATGCCCACAAAAAAGGCCAGAATCAGGGGGATGATCTTTTCGATGAAGGGATTCATAAGCTATTCGGGAACCACGGCAAAACTGCGGTACAGCAAATCCAGCCTGGCATTAATGCTGCGGTTAATGGCCTTCTCACGCTCGTTTTTTGGCTCGGGATAGCGTTTCCAGGAATCATCTCTGCCCAGCACATCGGCTAATTGCCAATGATGCCGGAAGCTATTGCCATCCAGCTTCGCCACGGCTTCCCACTGCGAAGCGCTGAAATGGCTGCGCATTCCCTTCTTTTCCAGAAGCTGCATATCCACCTTCAGGTTATTGATCTCGGTGAGCCGGATGATCTGCAGCAACTGATTGCGGTCGTAATTGCCTTCCTTATGCAGAACATCAAAGAGCGATTTTTCGTTTTCAAAGATGCGCCCATTCACGGTGGAAAGATATTTGGACTGGAATCCATCGCTTTCGAGGCGGGTAATCGTCTGGCGATTGAATACATAGCTGCTTCTCACGCGTACCGTTTGCTCAAATACATTCTGAAAGATAAAGAGCGCTACGAAGGAGAATAGAAAAGCGATCACCGGAGCTGTAATCCAGCCCAGGGAGATTCTTCCCAGCACGCCATAGCGGATATTCTTGCCACCCTTGGCCAGGCCTATGCCCAGCACCGAGCCGATGATGATTTGCGAAGCAGATACCGGCACCAGGGGAATGGGCGGCAAACCCAGCTTCACCAGCAGGTTAAACAGCGCTTTGGATGAGAAAAGAAACAGCACCAGCGATTCGGATAGCACCGCAATGAGCCCGGTGAGCGGAGAAAGATTGAAAAGCTCCTTGCCCACGGTCTTGATCATGCGATGCGAATAGGTATAAATCCCGATGATGATGGATACCGAACCCAGCATAAAAAGCTGCGTGGTTCCGCCCAGAGTGCCAAGATAGGGAAGCTGGATATCCCGGAAAGGATTCACCGGCACAAATACCCCCACGATATTGGCGATGTTATTGGCACCCAGGGCATAAGCTCCGAAT
>JAGOGT010000071.1 GCA_017996595.1 Candidatus Cloacimonadota bacterium | reverse complement strand
GAGATGATGAACAATAGTGGCATGCTGGACCTGGAAAACCGCAAGGGCAAAGCCCCCGGAGGATATAATAGCAGCATCGGCAATCTGGCAAGCTCCTTTATCTTTATGAACCATGTGAAGCTTCATAACGACGTAGTTACCCTGCTGCATGAATCAGGACACGCCATGCACAGTGCGGCCGCTGCGGGGATCAAGATTGCGCAATATCTGGAAACGCCTTCGGAAGTGGCGGAGCTTGCTTCCATGAGCATGGAAATGCTCACCATGAACTATTGGGATGAATTTTACACAGACCCCACGGATTTACGCAAAGCCAAGCGCGATCAACTGGAGGGGACTCTCACCTTCCTGCCCTGGTGCATGATCGTGGATGCCTATCAGCATTGGGTGTACCTGCACCCCGGGCACAGTGCACAAGAACGCTATGAGGCTTATCTGGACTTGCATCGGCGTTTCATGCCGGATGTGGATTGGAGCGGACTGGAGCACCTGCGCAAAGTAGGCTGGACGATGCAACTGCACATCTTTGAAGTACCTTTCTATTACATTGAATACGGCATGGCACAGCTTGGCGCTCTGTCTATCTACATGAATTTCCGTAAGGATCGGGACAAAGCGCTGCAGCAATACCAGAATTTCCTGGCTTTGGGCTATAGCAAGCCAGTGAAGCAGATTTATGAGACGGCGGGGATTAAGTTCGATTTCTCCGAAGCGCGCATCCGCGAACTGGTGGATTTTGTGAAGCAGGAGCTGGAGAGCCTGGATAAGAACTGATGCTATCCATCCTCAGTCCTTCACGCTACGCGCCCTTTAATATCGCCAGCGAGGAATACCTGCTGGGTAACTTTGCAGAGGATGTATTCCTGCTGTACATAAATGATCCCAGCATTATCGTGGGTAAGCATCAAAACACCCTGGCAGAGATCAATACGGATTGGGTGAGAGAAAACAGGATTCCGGTGGTGCGGCGTTTAACCGGCGGAGGAAGCGTGTTTCATGATCCGGGAAACCTGAATTTCTCGTTTATTATGAATAGCCTGGGGGATAAGGATCGCGGCTTTGAACGCTACACGCTGCCTGTGCTGCAAGTTCTGAACGAACTGGGAGTGCAGGCAATGCTGCAGGGACGCAATGATCTTACCATCGAGGGGAAAAAGTTCTCTGGCAACGCACGAACCCAGATCGGGAACAAAGTGTTGCAGCATGGCACCATCCTTTTCAGCAGTAAGATTGGCGATCTGAGCAAGGCGCTTAACGCTAAGCCGGAGAAATTCAGCGACAAGGCTGTGAAATCCATCAGCGCCAGAGTTACCAATGTAAGCGAGCACCTGCAGAGCCCTCTGAGTCTGGAGGAATTTATCTATCTGGTGCGAGCCAAGATCCACCAGAGCTATCCCGAAGTGCGGGATTATGACTATTCCGAGGGCGATAAGGCTGCCATTGAGCAATTGGTGCAGGAGAAATACGATACCTGGCAGTGGAACTACGGCAATTCACCCAAGTATAATCTGCAGCACAATGTGCGCAGTAAAAGCGGCAACATCGAGCTGTTTCTGGAAGTGCAGAAAGGCATGATCACGGGACTGAAGATCTATGGCGATTTCTTTAGTGACCTGGAAGTGGGGGAACTGGAAGCAGCCCTTTGCGGTATAGAGCATCAGAGGGAGGGGTTGGCTTCCAAGCTAAGGCAGGTGGATTATCAAAGCTACCTGGGCGAGCTGGATCTGGAGGTGCTGCTGGATGCTATGTTTTAGCGTTTATTACCAGCGGAGTTGGCGGTAGTATCCTTTCCAATCGGAGCGAAGGTTGCCAATAGGGTTGGCAATCCACCACCGGGGATGAGTTAAGAACAGAAGATGCTCTTGTCGGGCAATGCAGTTTAGGGGCGAAAAGGGGTAGAAATTCTGCGGGGCAGGTTTATCGCTGATGTGGTTTTGGTAAGCTGTTACCAGAGCTTCATCGTAGGCTTCGTAGGCAATGCCGCAATCCTTTCTTAGGGCTTCATCCTTCATGAACAGGCGATTTCCCAAGTCCAGCGTGCGATAGGCGAAATCTCCATGCGCGGCGAAGGCCTTGATCTCAAAATCCACGCTGAGGCGTAGCTGCGATAGGTTACTGATAAAATCTGCTTTGATCTGAGGCAGCTGCTGCAAAACCCTCTGCTTGTCCTTGAGGTGATTCTTTACGGCATAGGCGCTTAGCTCTTCGAAGTGATAGCCTACCTCATGTCCACGCCTGTTCAGCAGATTTTGAAGCTGGGGATGCCAGGTACTAATACGGAAGAAATATGTTGCCCTTATCCCTCTGGATTCCTCGATTTCGGCAAAACGCAAGGCTCCTTCTGGGTGGGTATCGATGTCATGACGCAGGATCATGAAGGGCCTATCGGAGCAAGTGCTGCCTGCATTTAGTTCGCCCAGGGTTACAAAGTGGTAGCCACTATTGATGGCCGTATCGAGAATAAGGGCATATTCTTTCAGGTTATGCAGCGGCCAGAAGAGATTGGGAAGCTTGTAAAGGGCTTTGCTGAAGAGCTTGGCTGTCATCGGAAGAGCCTCTTAAAATCTCCATAGGTAGCTTTGGAAACCGCCAATACACAGAGAATATAGAGGGCAATCAGGAGCAACTGCCACAGCCAGGCCAGGGGGAAATTACCCAAGGGCAGCAGCAATGCGATCAGGATTAATAGCCCTGCGCTCCAGGCCAGAAGCTGTAAAGTGGCCTCCCGCAGATTGGCTTTCAGCAGGATGAGGGACATGATGTAGAAAGCCAGATTCATGAGCGCACTCACCAGGCTGAATAGCAATATGGCAATCGGGAAACCGAAACGCATGCCCCAGGCCAGGGCCAGCAGCCTCAAGCCCAGGGAAACAACGTTCCAGACCAGTTCCAGATGCGGTTTGCGGCATACAAAGGGGATGGCGCTGATGGGATCATTTAGCATGCCGCTGCCAAAGAAGGGGATCAGGTAGATCATCAAAGGCAGAGAGTCGTTCCACTTACCGCCAAAGAAATGAGGCAGCAAGTGCGAGATGAGTAAGCCGTAGCCAAGAAGTATCGGGATTCCCAGCCCCAAAATCAAGCGGGTGTAACTGCTGATGCTTTGCAGGGAACGCTCTGGCAGGCTTTGGGCAAAAACCGGATAGAAAACCTGTCCCACGGCCAGAGTGAACATCATCACCGGCACTCCAATCAACTGCGTGGCAAAGAAATACTGTCCCATCAGGGCTGCGCTCACCATGGTGCCCAAAAAGAGGATGGGAGCATTTCCGGCGTAGTTATTCAGCAGCCGGATGATGCTTACATTGGCCAGGAAATTACGATAGCGTTTCAGCACTCCAAGGCTGTAACCAAGCCACTTAAGAGACCATATACGCCTTAACTTAAGATAGGGAAGAGGGGGTAAAACACAGTACAGGTACAGCGTTTCCACCAGGTTTCCCAGGTAAAAAAACACTACATACACCCATACTTTGCGAATAAAATAGATGGCGACAAGCCCAGCCACACAGTAGAAAAGCACGTTCCAGGTTTCTCCCAGGGCCAGTTCGCGGAACTTAAGCCTGGTTTGCGCATAGCTTCTCAGCAGTCTGCGTAGCACTTCCACCAGCACAAACAGCGAGGTAAAGCGCAGGATGGGGCAAAGCTCCGGGCTATTATACAGCTTTGCCAGCCAGGCAGAAGATAGAGCTAAGATCAGGCTTACCAGCAGGCCCAAGGCTGTGCCTATCTGCGCAAAGGCAAAGAGATTTAGCCGCTGTAGCTTCTTTCCGGTGATGTAATTGGAATCCAGCCCCAATATAGCAAAAACTGCGGCAATGGTGAGGATGAGGCTATAGGTGCGATATATGCCCAGATCGCTTTGGGAAAGCCAGCTGGCCAGAAAGAAGAGGAAAACCAGGCTGAAACCCCTGCGAATAACAGTGGTAACCAGATTCCAGCGGATGCCGTGCATCACGATGGCGCTATTCATAGAGCTATATTAGAAGATCTCGCTTTGATCATGCGCAGGCTCCAGCCCCAGATGGCGGTAAGCCTTGATGGTAGCCTTACGTCCCTGCGGGCTTCGCTCCAGAAATCCCTGCTGCACCAGATAGGGCTCGAAGATTTCTTCGATAGTGCCGGCATCCTCACCGATGGCAGTAGCGATGGTTTTTATGCCTACGGGGCCGCCACGGTAATATTCGATGATGGTACTGAGGATGCGTTTATCCATCTCATCCAGGCCTGCATGATCCACCTGCAGCATTTGCAGCGCGGCCAGAGCGATATCCAGATCGATGATGCCCTTTCCCTTGATCTGCGCATAATCACGGGTTCGGCGCAGCAAACGATTGGCAATGCGTGGCGTGCCTCTGCTGCGGCGTGCCAGTTCTGCCACCCCTTCATCGTCAGCAGGGATATTCAGCAGCCTGGCAGAACGGCGGATAATCTGGCTGATGGATTCCAAGTCATAATAATCCAGCCTCAGCACGATTCCAAAGCGATCCCGGAGTGGGGGAGTAAGCAAGCCTGCTCGGGTGGTTGCTCCTATCAGAGTGAAATGCTCGATGGGAATCTTCAGGGTGCGGGAGCTGGGGCCGCTATCCAGAATAATCTCCATTTCATAATCTTCCATGGCGGGATAGATGTATTCCTCGATCACATGGGAGAGGCGGTGGATTTCATCGATAAACAGGGCTTCATGGCGTCCCAGATTGGTTAAAATCCCTGCCAGATCGGAAGGTTTTTCGATCACCGGCCCGCTGGAAACGGTGATATTCACCCCCAATTCGCGGGCAATGATGCTTGCCAGAGTGGTTTTCCCCAAGCCGGGAGGGCCATAGAAAAGCACGTGATCCAGAGCTTCGCCCCGCATCTGTGCGGCTTTGATGCTAATCTCCAGAAGCTCTTTAAGGTGGTTCTGGCCGATAAATTCCGCCAGGGTTTTGGGCCTCAGAGCTCTGTCAAATTCATTGTCCTCGCTTTGCAGCACGGGATTATTGATGCGTTCCAGCATTTACTTATTTTACTTTTTTGGTATAGGGGGGGATGGTGATGGGCTTATCCAATTGCTTTATCAATGCCGTTCCCGCGGGAATGGGCATTCTCCAGCTGATTTTCTTGCCGCTTTTCAGGTGCTTCAGTTCCATATGGATGATTTCTCCGGATTGCCATTGGGAGGGGAAATTACCCAGATTGAGCGATGCCACCACGGTGAAAGGAAAGTTTTTGCCATTACCAACCTGCTTGATGGCAACCGTATGGATGGGACTTTTATCCGTGGTAACCACTTCCTCGGGGCGGGTATTGATCCAGGCTTTCAGGTAATATTCCTTGGCACTTTTGCCTTCATCCCAGGTTATCAGCGGATTCTTGCCATTATCCAGCACCAGTTTTTGCACGTAAACCCGCGGTGTGGTCATCCCCAAAAGGGGGAGCAGCAACGCGATCAGGATCAGGATGTGGATCGGTTTTATCATTTTCAAACTCCTAAATGTTTCTTATTTCAAACGTCCCAGCAGCTTCAGCAATTGCAGATGCCACACCATCCAGGCTGCTTCCCAAACGATATGACGGCTCATCTTGGAATGGCCATTGATGCGTTCTGTAAAAACAATGGGGATCTCTTTGATTCTGAATCCTTTCACCCAGGCACGGAAATTCATCTCAATCTGGAAGGCATAGCCATCGGAAAGAATCTTATCCAGATCAATGCTTTGCAGTACTTTGCGATTGAAGCACTTGAATCCGCCGGTGGGGTCTTTGATAGGCATGCCAGTGATCACGCGGACGTATTTTGAAGCGAAATAGCTGATCAACAGGCGTTTAAAAGGCCAATTGATGATATTCACGCCGTTGCAATATCTGCTGCCGATCACCAGATCGCGGCTTTTGGCAGCTTCGATCAGTCTGGGAACGTCCTCAGGATTATGCGAAAAATCGGCATCCATTTCCATGATATATTCAAAGTCCCGCTGCAAAGCATATTTGAATCCTGCCACATAGGCAGAGCCCAAGCCCATCTTTCCGGGACGTTCCAAAAGGTGCAATCGTGGCTGCGTGCTTTGCATGAAGCGCACGCGCAAGGCGGTGCCATCGGGAGAATTGTCATCCACGATCAGCACTTCGATATTGTCATCCAGAGCCAGCACGATCTCCAGCAGTTTTTCGATATTATCGATCTCGTTATAGGTGGGTATTATCAGTAGGGTTTTCATTTTTTTGTATCCAGATTGTTTTTTAGCAGTTGATTCTTAGCCACTTCCCGGAAGGGCTTGGCAGGGTTGCCGGCTACGATGGTTCTGGCAGGAACGTCTCTGGTAACCACTGCTCCGGCGGCCACAGTGCCATCGGCATGGATCGTCTTTCCGGGAAGGATGGTGGCATTCACGCCAATGCGAGAGCCATCCTCCATGGTAATCCCTTTGAAGTGCTTAAAGC
>JAGOGT010000070.1 GCA_017996595.1 Candidatus Cloacimonadota bacterium | reverse complement strand
GCAGGTTCATCATTGTCAAAAAGCTCACTGCCCGCGGAGTGCGAGCCCAAAAAGTCGCAACTGAAGAGAATGCGTTCTTCCTGCATATAGGCCACCATAGTTTCCGGCCAGTGCACCCAGGGCGTATAGATGAAGCGTAATGTTTTATCTCCCAGGGAGATGATTTCGCCATCCGCCACGGTGCGAATCTTGGCAGGATCAAGAAGCAGATGCTCCACCAGCAGGTCTTTGGCTTTGGAAGAGCAGATCACCTCCGCTTCCGGAAAGCGCTTCAAAAGCATGGGAATGGTGCCGGAATGATCCTGTTCCGAATGCAGAGTAATGATATAATCCAGCTTGGGCAATTCATTCAGATTTTCCAGGTAAACTTCTCTGAATTCAGGATCTACGGTATCGATGATCGCCGTCTTTTCAGAGCCCTGAACTAAATAGGAATTGTAACTGGTGCCATCTGGAAGCGGTATCAAAGAATCAAACAACCTGCGTCCCCAATCCTGAATACCTACCTCAGAAATGCCTTTTTTGATATGTCTAGCGTACATTATCCACCTCATGATCTTGTTGTTTTTATATACAAAGTAACTCCAATGGAGGATTTGTCCACTAAAAAAGTAGGAAATCATACAATGACAGTTAATGAGGCCGTAACAGCTCTAGATCCGCTTTTTGAAACTGAGCACGCTGATGCCAAAGACCAAAATCCCACTGCCGGAGAGAATCCATAGTTCCCGTGAGAGCTGGAAAATACTGCTGCCTTTGATTACGATCTCCCGCAGCACCGTCATATAGTGGCTGAGCGGATTAAAAAAACTGATAAAGCGAATGGCCTTGGGCATATTCTGCACCGGAACAAAGAAACCGGATAAGAGAATTATCACCACCATGATGAACCAGGAGAAGAACATGGCCTGTTGCTGAGAAGCCACCCTTCCCGAGATCAGAATTCCAAAACCAAGGGTGGTAAATAGATAGATCACCGAAAAGAGCATCAGGAGTAAATAGCTTCCTGCCAGCTCCAATCCGAAGATCAATCCTGCCAAAAGGATGGCTACCTGCATTTGCAGCAGGGCAATAATCAGATAAGGTATTATCTTCCCTGCCATCAATTGGTATTTTTTCACCGGTGTAACCATCAGCTGTTCCAGGGTGCCAAGTTCCTTTTCTTTTACCAGGCTGATGGCTGAAAGCATCATTGAAGTAACGGTTACCAGGATGGCGATAATCCCGGGGATAGTATTGATATTGCTTTTCAGATCAGGATTAAAGCTCATTTGTGAGATCAATTGCACTTGCGGATTGATTCTGGGAGATATCGCCGGAGGCTTCCTTTGGCTCATCTGGCGCTGATGAAAATCTGCTACCACCCCCGCAGCGTAGGAATTTGCCACCGCGGCGCTATTGCCATCGATTCCATCCAGAACAAGCTGTAGGCTGCTGTGCTTACCCATTTGATAATCAACTCCAAAATCTGGAGGAATTACCAATACCAATTGGGCTTTCCAGGAAGAGATGAGCCCCGGGGCATCGTCTGAGGGGCCTGCCTTGATAATCCGAAAACGGTCACTGGAACTATAGCAATTCACCAAATCACGGCTGATAGAGCTGCGGTCATAATCCAAAATCCCCAGGCGCAGATTCTTCACCTCATTGGTTACCGCAAATCCCATCACCAATAGTTGCACCGCTGGCAGGGCAAAAAGCACGATCAGCATCTCCCGGCTACGCAAGAGCTGCCGAAATTCCTTTTTAATGAAACTTCCGATCACTCCTCGAAAAATCATGATAACCTCAGCTTGAATCTCCGCACCGCCACTGTCAGCATCAGCACACTCATGGTCAGCAAACTTAAGCCCGCCTGATATAGCTGACTGATATTATTGCCTTTCAGCATGATGCCACGGATGATCTGCAGATAATAGCGAGCCGGAATGATGTAAGTTAGCTTTTGCAGTACCACCGGCATACTGGAGATGGGAAACATATATCCCGATAGCAGCAGCGTGGGTAGCAAGGTTAGCCCCAAAGCCATCATCATCGCCGCCTGCTGTGTTTTACCTACAGTTGATACCATCAAACCCAAGCACAAAGAAGTGAGAACATACAAAATGGTGAATATCATAAAAATCATGAATTCACCTCTGAAGGGAACCTGAAAGAGCAGCATCCCCACTGCCACGATCAACAGCGCATCAAGCAAACCCAGAATTATATATGGCAACACTTTGCCCAGGAGAATCTCTATGGCCGAAACCGGGGAAACAAGGATCTGTTCCAGGGTACCCATCTCTTTTTCACGGCTGATTGAAATGCTTGTGAGCAGCGCGCATACCATTACCAGAATCAGAGCGATCAAACCCGGCACAAAGAAGAAAGAGCTTTTCAGATCGGGATTGTATAGTATCTGCGGTCGCAGATCTATGCCTGTGGTTTTTGGCAAACCGCTGCTATTGATTATTCCCTGAGCATAATTTTGGATCATTTGCGCACTATTGGGATCTGAAGCATCGATCCTGAGAAAAACCTGCATTGCAGAACTGCCAAAGTCCTTCGGAATGCTTAGAGTGACCTGAGCTTGCTGATCTTTAAAAATCTCATCCGGCTGCAAGATACCGGCCTCCTTGGGAATCAAACGAAAATATTCTGTATTCACGAAAGCATCCACCAAAGCACGGGAACTGCTGTTCATAGCGTTGTCATCCACCATCAGAGGCACCTGCCGAATCTCCATATTCATGGCATAACCAAAGATAATCAGCTGCAAAAGCGGCATCAGAAAGATGATCACCAAAGTTCGGGAATCACGGATGATATGAAAGAACTCCTTTTCGGAGATAGCTCTTATTCTATTGATGCTTGGCATCGTGCTCTCCCAATACTTTGATGAATAAATCCTGCATATGTTCAGCGGCATAGGTGGCTTTTAATTCGGCAGGATTGCCCAAAGCCACTTCTCGCCCGTCCTGCATAATGATTACCCGATGGCAGTATTCTGCCTCATCCATGAAATGGGTGCTAACGATGATGCTTTTCCCTTTGTGCGCCAGGTCGTTAATCACCTGCCAAAACTCTCTGCGGGCTTGCGGATCAACTCCGCTGGTGGGTTCATCCAAAAAAACTAAAGGTGGATCGTGCACCAGAGACGCCACCAGGCTCAAGCGCTGTTTATAGCCCATGGGCAGGTCTTCAGTGCGCATTTTCAGAATGGCTCTCAGGCCAAATTGATCAATTATCGGATCCACGTTTTTCATAGCATTGGCAAAGGGCACACCGTAGATTCCCGCATAAAACTCCAGATTCTCTATGCCTCGCAGATCGGGATACAAAGAAAACTTCTGGCTCATATAGCCAAGCCTGCGCTTCACTTGTTCGCTGTTTTTCAGAATATCCAGATCATCCACCCTTATCTCTCCCGAACTGGGCAGCAACAATCCACAAAGCATCCTGATGGTAGTGGTTTTCCCGGCTCCGTTTGCTCCCAAAAAACCAAATATTTCACCTTTGCCAATGTCCAGATTGATGTCATCCACGGCTTTGAAAGTGCCGAATTGCTTCATCAGATGCCGGGTATGGATCATTTCATCATCCTCAGGAATACATCTTCCAT
Organism: Candidatus Cloacimonadota bacterium; assembly: GCA_017996595.1. Classification (GTDB taxonomy): domain Bacteria; phylum Cloacimonadota; class Cloacimonadia; order Cloacimonadales; family Cloacimonadaceae; genus Cloacimonas. Next base: position 2,820 of record JAGOGT010000070.1, on the reverse strand, counting down.
TCCGGGACGGATCTCCACACAGCTTTGCAGCTCCGGATACTCCTTTTGCCAGCTTTGGATTTCTTCATGGCTCAGTTCCAGGTCGCTATAGAGGTGTATTTCCGAGCCGAAAAGCTGCAAGTCCTCCTTGGGAATCTTGCTCTGAAGAAAAACATAGAGTTCCTGCAGGTTGTCCGAGGTAAGTTTGTACAATTTCCCTTGCCAGGCTGCAATGATCTCTTCCGGACTCCCTTGTCCGATCACCCTGCCTCTATGCAAAAGGCTTATCTGATCGCATTTACTGGCCTCATCCATATAGGGCGTGGAAACTACAATGCTGATGCCTTCGCGCTTCAGTTCATAGAGAATCTGCCAAAATTCCACCCGTGACACCGGATCCACCCCAAAGGTAGGTTCATCCAGAATTATCAATTCCGGGGTATGGATCAAAGCGCAGGACAAAGCAAGCTTCTGCTTCATACCTCCGCTGAGATCACCTGCCAGGCGTTTGGCAAAGGGTTTTAGCCGGGAAAACTTATACAACTGCTCACTGCGAAGCAGCATTTCCGAGCGTTTCACCTTGAATAAGCGAGCAAAGAAGCGCAGATTCTGCTGCACCGAGAGATCCTGATACAAAGAGAACCGCTGCGGCATATAGCCGATCCGGGAACGGATTTCCTTGATTCGTTCTTTGGCATCCAGCCCCAAAACCTCGATGCTCCCTTCCTGATAGGGCAAAAGGGTACAGATACTCCGCATCAGAGTGGTTTTCCCTGCTCCATCCGGTCCGATGATTCCATATACCATTGCCGGCGGAACTTCCACATCCACACCTTTCAGAGCTTCCACAGAGCCATAGCGTACGCCAAGCCCTTTTATCCTTAGCACCTTCATGGCAGATACACATCTACCGGCATGCCGTCTTTGAGTATCCCCTCAGGATTTTCTGCCCTTAGGCGGATCGCATATACCATCACACTCCGGTTATCGGGAGTGAGGACTGTTTTCGGGGTGAATTCCGCTTTGTTGCTGATGCGGATGATCTCTGCGGGAATATCGTTTGGATAGCCATTTACCTTTAGTTTCAGTTTCATACCCGGTTTCAGAGCTGCCAATAGTTCCTCACTTACATAGATATTGGCTTCCATGCTTTGGGTAGCAACGATCTCCGCAAGCTGCGTCATTGGCGGAAGCATCTCTCCCTCATCAAAAAAGAGCGTTTCCACTCTACCGCTAAAGGACGATACAATCACACAATCATCTATCTGCTTCTGCACGCTTTTCATCTGAGCTTGCAGCGCTGCTCTTTTAGCCTCCACCAGCTGAAGATTCTTTGTGGCGGATTCTAATTGCAATTCTGCTTTCCTGGCGATGATCTCCCCATCCTCAAATTGCTGCAGGGGTATCACCGCTTCTTCATACAAGGTTTCATTTCTTTGCTGACGGCTGTTTTGATAATCCCGATCCGCAGCGGCAAGAGATATCTGGCTCTGATACAGGTTCTTCTGAGCTTCCAGTTCACGTAGCGATGCCTGTAAGTGTTCCATGCTGAATCGATATTGCTGATCATCCAGCTTTGCCACGATCTTGCCTGATGCGATGGTATCGCCTTCAGTAACCATTATTTGCTTTATCTGTCCTCCGCTTTGTGCCGCCACGCTGTAGATTTTGGCTTCCATCACGGTCGTCCACATCTGCTGCTCTGCCTTACGATTACATGCTGCCAAAGCAAGCATCAAGATTAAGATCAAGCCTATTTGCTTCATTTCCCAGCTCCCTGACGCTCCATGATGCCATATTTTACCAGCGTAAAGATCTCCTGCGCTCTATCAGCTAAGAAATCCTTGTTACTGAATTGCGCTTTGCCTAATATCGTTTCCAAAAGGGGACGCGCCAATATGGGATAGATACATAGGGAGAAAACATTCATGATAAACTGCTGGGGAGGATAATCCCCATAGCCCGATTGCTTCAGCTTCATTTGCACCATCTGCAAAATATCCACCCCTGGATGCTGCTCCAAAACCTCACGCATCAGACCTGTGATCTGCTTCGCCGAGGAGCTTAACTCCCACAGCAAAAATCTGGAAAAATGTGGCTTGCCGCCTATCTCACTAAGCAGCTTACCGATCAGCCGTTGAAGCCAGGGCTCAAATTCCTCATCACTGGAAAAAATCTCCAGCATCGCATTTATCAAATACTCAAATTGTGATCTCAGAATCAGCTCATAGAGCTGCTTCTTGCTTCTGAAATGATAATGCAGCAGGGCTTTATTTATCCCCGCCTTATCGGCGATAAGCTGCATTCTGGTTCCCCCATAGCCATTAGCCAGAAATTCCTGGGTAGCCGTGGCGACGATTCTCTCTTTGATATTCTTTATTGCCATGTCTGATAATCCTTTAGCATGTTAGTTTTAATTATATGGTTAATTTATGCACAGTGCTATTGGCTGTCAAGCTATTTATGTGGATCACTTTCCAAATCTCTGCCCATGCTGTTCAGTTGTTGGTATATCCACTGCTTCCGGTTGGCAATTACCTGAGCAAATACGTTACGAGCGGCGATGCCTTCCCGTTTGATCTTGCCCCGGATAAAATAGGCGATCTCGGCTACGGTCAGTGCTTTACCTGTCTCTTTATCTGTCCAGGACAGGTGCTTGCGTTCGACCCAGGAGATAAGCGGAGCGATCGGAGTCCAGGAAAGCACTACCCTGTAAACTGACAAATCAGGATGAGCAAGGATGAGACAAAAAATTGATATTGACAAGTATAATTCAAGAATAAAACCAGGTTTGTAGGTCTTGGAATGAATCGAGAATAGTATTGAGCTGGGATTGTAGCC
>JAGOGT010000069.1 GCA_017996595.1 Candidatus Cloacimonadota bacterium | reverse complement strand
GGCGTGGCTCATGCACCGAACCTCGGCCCACGGCAAGGAAGGCATCCATTTTCATTCTTTTCAGCTTGTCCAGAGAGAGCACATCCACGGAAAGTCCGTATTGGAGGGCAGCTTTCTTGGCTGTTTCGGCCAGAACTTCGGGAGTCATCACGTTTGCCGGTTCATTTACCATATCTCTTGCCAGGTTTGTGGCTTCGGCAAAGATTCTTCCTTCCAGGATGCCGCGATTCAGGTGGCGGGTATTATGGGTATTAAGAACGTAATGCAGGGCTTCCACAGGCTCGTGCTTTTCGGAGCTTTGATATTTATCGAAACGATAAGCGGTTAGCAATCCTGCCTCTGCCAGCACGTGGCCATAGGATACTTCATTTTCGTGCGAAAAGAAGCCCGGAAAAAGAAATACTTGCTTTGCTTTCAATCTGGCGGCCGTACGCAAGGCCAAAGCGATCAGATTGCGCAGTTTGTCCACATTCAGCAGGTCTTTGATGCCTGCACCCAAGAGGATTACATTCTGCCGTTTATGTTCGATAATGCGGCAGAAGCTTCTAATATCGGCATAGCGAAAGCAGTAATCCTCGTGTTTGAGGAAAGCTTCGATTTGGGTGACCAATTCCGGAGACAGATGTTCTACGTCCTTTACTGCCCCGTTTTCTTCCTGCATCACGATGATGGTATCCAGATGCTCGGGAAGCTTGCGGATAATGTCAATCTTCATTGATTCTTCCTTATTTATTTTATGTGTTTTTCTTAAAAATCTTCGGTAAGGCTAAGGTAATATAGGGGCTTGGAGATCCTGGAAAGGTCAGATTGCCAGGCAATATCCAGTTTCAATACAAAATATCCGATATTCAAGCGTGGTCCAAAGCCATAGCCCAGCTTGATGTCTTCCAGCTTGCCATCCCTCATGCCCCGGAATTTGTCATTATCATCCCAAACGCTTCCGGCGTCCACAAACATGCTGCCTCTGATGCCACCCAGGGTTAGGGGAATGGGGAAGGCCAGGCTGATATATTCAAAGAAGGGAAAGCGCAGTTCAGCACTTGCCAGCACTTTCTTTTCACCGCTGATATTGGTATCTAAAGCGCGCACTCCATAATATCCGCCCAGGCTGAAACGATCGGGACTTTTACCGGTGCTGATCGCTCCATTCAGACGCATGGCAAAGCTGTATCTTTTGCTGAAGAGGGTGTAGCTGCGCAGATCGAGATAGTTGGTGAGGTATTCCATATCCTCCAGGGCAAAGCTTTTACGGATATGGTAGATGCCCCGGAAGCCTATCAGGGGCCCTGTGGATCCCGACAAAGTATTATCATGCACCAGGCTGAGCCCCGGAGCATAAACAGTATCTTTGGTTTGAGGCAAGATATCCTCTATCCATTCTTCGTCATCCACATTGGCTGCAGGCAGATAGTCCCAGCTCTGCTTGGCCTGATAGAGGCTGGCATCGAATTCCATGCGCAGAAACCGGCTGAAGGGATAGCTGTATAGCAGGTAGAGTCCCGATTGCTGGTCGTTTTGTCTCAGGTACTCGGTGTCGCCATTATCGTCATAAGCCCAGTAGAGCGATTCATCATAAAAATTATAGATTCCAAAGCCATAATCCGCCCTTTTCTTCAGGTAGATATAGGATAGCACCAGATTGCTCTGTGCCAGCTTGCCACTAACTCCGAGGCTGATACCGATGCCATGATTTCCCATCAGGTCGCTAAGGCCGAGCTCCACGTTGCCAATCGTGCCGGCAGAAGAGGAATAAGCCATGCCTCCCCAGAGATATTCCAGGGCGAATTTATTGCGATAGGGCGTTACCTGCGGAGGGTTTTTCACGCTATCCGGCTTAGCATCCCAGGCATAATCCGGAAACAACTGCAGTGAATCCTCATGGCTGAATTGGTAAGTATTCAGCATGGGCCTGCGCGGATCGGCAGGCCGGTTGGGATTGGTTCTTTTACGTTCGGATTTGCTAATCTTGCCATAGAGATCCAGGCGTTTCAGATCGATAGTATCCACCAGCTCATCACTGCGAACAAAGTTTTGGGGCGGCGTTCCGGGCTCATATTTCAGCTCGGCCATAGGGTTGTCGTCAAAATAGATATCCCAGCCGCCCTTAAAGAAATTGGACAGCAGCAGATACTCATCTTTAGCAGAGATATCGGCCGCATAGATGCCGCTGGTAGTGCCGATTACTTCTGCTCTGGCTCCGGATGCCAGATCGATCACTTCCAAGCCGCTGATATCATGCTTATTGGAGATAAAGCTGAGTTTATTGCCCCCCTCGGTCCAGATGGGCTTCGTGCAATCATAAGTTTCATTGGTTATTTGCATCACGCTGCCGCTATCCAGGTTATAAACGAAAACATCCGAGGACAGATTGGCAAAGATGCCATAGCGGGGTTCGGGCGAAACGATAATGTGTTCGCTGTCATAGGCGATGAAAGCCCCATCCGGAGAGAAGCGGGGATGAGCTTCATTATAGCTGTCGTTAGTAATCCGGCTAAGCTGTTTGGAGTTCAGATCATAAATAAAGAGATCAGCCTGCATGTTCATCTGTGCCGCGATCACCAGCGAATTTCCATCGGGTGCCACATCCACTTCATAGATCGCGTCCAAACCTTCCGGAGCGATGCTTAAAAGATATTTTTTCTTATCCACATCGTAGATATGGATCTTGTCGCCATTGGCAGTTTTGGCGGTGAAAGCGATGCGCCGGTTATCCGGAAACCAGCTGAGGCTACTGCGGAAATAATAGAATTCTTCAGTTTTACCGCTCTTTTCGCCCTTGAGAATCATCCGCGGACGTGAAAGTCCCTGTGTTCCGGCCATCCAGATGCTATATCTGGCTCCGGCATCGGAATAATAAACATAGCGGCTGCCATCCGGAGAAAACCTGGGCGCAAAATTGAAGTAAGAGCCATCCTTACGGTGGTCGGTGCGCTGTTCAAAGCGCTGTGTGGGGATGTTGAAATTGGCGATGGCAGGCAGATACTTGCGCTTCAGATAATATTTCCAGCGATCCTGAAGCTCCTCGAATTCCACCCCGAAAACCTTCTTGGTGGCCTCATTTTGATTGCCTCTGCCCCTTAGCGCGAAGAAGAATTCCGGAACTTTTTCCTTGCCCCATTCATCGGCAATATAGCTAAGGAAGCTTTCTCCCAGGCGATAGGCCAGGTAGCCATAGGTATTGTCCAGATCACCCAGATTGTCATTGATCACCATATCCAGCAAGAACATATTATTATAGTCATCTTCGCCGCCAATGGAGAGATATTCCGGCAGCCCTTCCGAGAACCAAAAGGGAAAAGCGGTGGGACGCAGCGACACCAGAGCACTTTCAAAACGGCTGTCGATGGCATTCACATAGGCATGGGTAAGCTCATGCGCCAGCAGTTCTTCCAGCGCCGGATAGCTGCCATCAAAGGGAACCACTACCCGGTTGCGAAGGCTTTCCGTGAATCCTCCAACCCCTTCCGTGAGCAGCGGATAGATAATATTGGTGCTTTGAAATTCGCTCTTGGTGCCATAGAAAATGATCGGGATGCGCGTGAGGATGGGAATCTTAAATTCCGCCTTGATATAGTAATAGATATCTTCAGCCATCAGTGCCGCGGTTTTGCCAAATTCATCTTCTCCCTTCGGGAAATAGATATCGAAATGCATGGTCTGGAGCACCGACCAGTTTTCATCATTGGCATTAATCTTGTTCTGACCGAAGGAGAGGGCACTGCCCAAGCTACAGATCACGATCAGTAACAGCAGGATGCTTATATGCTTCATTATTATCCTTAAAACAAACTAAACTTAACGTATTTCTTGGGATTGGCCTTGATGTCCTGAACCAGTATTTCCAGATTTTCCAGGCTCTTTAGCATCCTTACATACAATTCATCGTCTTGCAGAAGTTTGGCAGCAGTACCTTCCCCGTTGTTTAAAGCTTCTGTGCTTTGGGCCAGGCTGCCGGAAAGCACCCTCAGGCTATCCAGCGTACCATTGATATTGCTCAGCAATCCGGGAGCTTCCTTCAGGGTAAGCTGCAGGGGGCTGCGGTTTTCTTTCACCACGCTATTTACTTCGGTTACCAGCAGATCGATGCGTTCGATGGTTCTGCCCAAATCCCGTTCGATGCTATCGGTTAGTTTTTTGGCGCTTACCACCGTTTGATCGGCATTATTTACCAGGGAATTCACCTTGTCATTCAGGCCGCCGGGGCTTTTCATGCTTTCCATGGTGATCTGCAATTCCGCCAGAGTAGTAGAAGCACGCGAAATGAGATCCATCATCCCTTCGGGTGCTTCGCCGAATTGCGTTATAGCTGTATTCAGCTTGCCGGGACCTTCTCCGGGAACGATCAGCAGCACCTTTCCGCCCATCAAACTGCTGTCCCAAACCTGAAAGCGGCTGCCTTCCAAAAGCTCTATGCCGGATAGGACCCTCACCGTCACCAGGATCTGATCGCTCTTCGTTTGCAGCTTTTTAACTCGTCCTGCTTCCATACCGCGGTACATCACTTTGTCGCCCACTTCCAGTCCTTGCACATCATCAAAGGAGATCTGCAGGTCTCTTTGGCTTTTCGTGGTGATCTTATTGCTCATCCAGAGATAACCAAAAATCATAACAAGGGCGATAAACACTGTCCAGATACCGGTTCTGATCTGTATATTGCGCATTTGGGGGTAGAATTTCTTCACTACAGTAAGTCCTTATGTTTTCAGTTGTTTCTTTTCCGCGGCGGGGAAGAGCACGTTATTCAGAATCAGGCGATAACCCGGAGAGTTTTTATAAAGCTCCAGAATTGTTTCCGGATCGCCCACCTTGTGCTGATAATCTTCGGGATCATGGCCGCCATAAAAGGTGAAAGTGCCTTTGCCGATATTGCCGTGAACATATTTAACTTCATTCTGACCCGGCACTTCTGCCAGAATGATCACGCTTTTTTTCACTTTATCTTTAAAGAATGATGTAGTTTGTCCCAGAAATCCATAGATCACATTCGTGTGGCATTGGGTTAGCATCGTGGGCACCGGATCGTACTTTGCCGAAAAATCAAAGAGCTGGAAGTAATCGGCTTCCGCGCCACGCTGCATGGAGTAATCACTGGCATCCAGATCGGAAAATTCATATTCGTAGGGATTGGTGCGCAGATTAAAATTCTCGAAGGCAAAGGTGCGGCTATAGTCCAGCTTTTTCTGATACTGCGGATCAATGCCGTCACCATCTATTGCCGCATCCACGATATCCACATCTTTGGCAGCCAGAGCAATGTCATAAGTATCCGTGGCCGCGCACATGGCAAACATAAAACCACCATTTTGCACGTAGTCTCTGATCTTTTCCGCCACCGCGTGTTTCAGCTCCCAAACCTTGTTAAATCCATGCTTGGTAGCCATAGCTTCGTTGATGCGCACATCATTCTGGTACCAGGGCATGTGCCGGTAGGAACCATAGAACTTGCCATATTGCCCCGTGAAGTCTTCGTGATGCAGATGCAGCCAGTCATAATCCTTCAGCTTACCTTCCAGCACCTCATCATCCCACAAGCGTTCGTATTCGATCTCCGCATATTCAAGGGCCATGGTTACCGCGTCATCCCAGGGCAGCGTATTGGGAGGAATATACACCGCGATTTTGGGCTCTTTTTCCAGCACCAGGCTTTCCATATTGGCTTCTTGAATCTCCGTAAGAATTGCGGCTACTTGCGAGGAAGATACCGTTTCATAGCGTACGCCGCGGATATTGCACTGGGCTACGATGCCTTCGGAATCAGGGAAAAGAAAACTGCCACCCCGATAATTTAAGAGCCACTTGATCACCAGCTTGTCCTTCAGCCCTTCAAAAGCGACTCCATAGGCCTTCAGGTGATTGCTCTGCGTGGCATCCATGGGGATCAGGATTTCCGCATATAGCGGCACTCTCAGGATCAGCCCCAATAAAAAAATAAGGCACAATATCCTGATCTTTATGCTTCCCACTTCAGCAACCGCGGTGGCTTGTTTGAACAAGTTTATCTCCTCCCGGAACTATTTCATCGACATATTTGCCATTTCCGTGCCAAAATCGTGGAAAGCACCTGTAGGTGTCAAGGGAATTCTTTTTTGGGTGAGAGGACTGCGGCATGTGAGAGCAAGCTGTGAGACCTGCGGAAGTGAGACGGCTGCGCCGTAGTGAGATGCCTTCGGCTATGTGAGAGCAAGCTGTGAGACCTGCGGAAGTGAGACGGCTACGTCGTAGTGAGATGCCTGCGGCATGTGAGAGCAGGCTGTGAGAGGACTGCGTCCTGTGAGAGTTGCAATGTGAGAACTTCTTCTTTGTGAGTGATTTTATCCCTTTCAGAGGGGGGCTGTACTACATCGCTTAATATCTATCATCTGCCCGTAGGCTGAAGCCTACGGCTAACGTCTTTGCTGATATCTTCTTGGATATGCTTTTATCCACATCGACCGCTTTACCTATCGACTTTA